>CAYSDT010000176.1:0-1606 GCA_964429835.1 uncultured Ardenticatenaceae bacterium
TAGTGTACTCACGCGAAGCGTTAGACTGAATAGGGGATGATGCTTTGGGAATGCAAAACGGCCGTTTCACTATGGATAATAAGGAGCGAAAACGATATGGCAGAAAATGAAGTTATCCGTGAATCAATTCCCGAATTTGAGACATTAGCAGATATTGCAGACTTTTGGGATGAACACAGCACGGCTGATTATGATGATTTATCATATGAAGTTCAATTTGATATTCAAATAGCCCCGCAAAAAAAATCAATTAATATCATCCCCGAATTGAGTGAAAGGCTTATCTCTTTTGCACAATTACGCGGCATTTCATTGGAAACGCTTGTTAATGTCTGGCTGACAGAAAAAGTATTTGAATTGGCAAGATGATCTGGCTCTACTGAAGAAAGGTCATTTTGACCAAAAACATGGTTTATGTAGTCGGGTGATTAGCATGAAATCAGGCAAGGTGTAGACGTGGTAATAGGGAATTGCATACGGCCGTTTGTGGTAGAAAACAAGAATAAGTCATGAAAACATTAAGCGCACTAACCCTAAAACAAAGAGGAGAACTCTTCAGGCAACTGCGGGTCTCCATTACGCACCACTCCAGTGCTATGGAAGGGACGACGCTATCTTACGGTGAAACAAAAGCGTTATTGGAATTAGGGCATACAGCAGGAGACAAACCCATCGGTGAACAACTTGTCATTTTAGGTTTTGCCAAAGCGTATGATGTGATCATACGCGAAGCCTCAAATAGAGAAAACATCATGGACACTGATTTCATCAAAGATATACATGCCATCCTGTTTGAAGATGCGTTACAGGTGACACCCGCGTATGTATCCAAACCCGTTGGTGCGTACAGAACGGATGAAAGGCACATAAAAGGGGTAAACATCAACTTATCTGCCCCAACTATGATCGCCAATGACATTGAAAACCTTCTATATAAAATGCCAAGCAACAAGTTGACCTTGTTGGATATCGCCGCGTTCCACATCGCCTTTGAAAGAATCCATCCCTTTGCAGACGGCAACGGGCGAGTGGGCAGGTTGTTAATGGCGTATCAAGCGATACAAAATAACAGTGTTCCGCCCTTGATAAAAAATGATGACAGAGAGTGTTATTTAGATGCCATCAATGATGAAAATGCGTTATATCATTTTTTACAAGAGGGTGTTGGCAAAAGTCTGGCGTTGATAAACGAGTAATGGGGATGATGCTTTGGGGATGCAAAACGGCCGTTTTTGCTTTGTGTATGATGGAAAAATCACAGAAAATAATTCATATTGAAAATGACACCAGTAAGTTGTATCATTTTGACATACATACATTGGCTTACGATTCAAGAGGTATTGAAAATGGAATATGCTGTCCATATCAGTGAAAGAATAGAAAATAGATTTGCATTACTACCACCAGAAGAAAAAACGGCCGTGATAAGTCACGGTGTCGCCATTCGCTTTTCTGACCTGAACAAACGGCGTTTTCTGGCTTTGGGAAAAGTGCGTATTTACGAAGAAAAATACCATACCAGCCTCTCAGAAGTAGAAAAAAGCGGGTTGCCTGATGATGCAGATTATGAAATGCACGAAGAATATATCATGTGGCATCATTGGAG
>CAYSDT010000176.1:1706-3656 GCA_964429835.1 uncultured Ardenticatenaceae bacterium
CTGATGATGCAGATTATGAAATGCACGAAGAATATATCATGTGGCATCATTGGAGTGAAGTTGCTGAGAACCACCAACGGCCGTTTCCAAAAACAACACCACCCTCTATACTTATCACTATCTAGTATTTTACAACAAGGAGAAAATCTGATGACAATAGCAAGCCCACTGGTTGCTGTACAAAATTTGGAACAACTCTACCGTCACGGCTTTCGTGATACCGTCACCGATGCCGCCTTACTTAAAGTTGCCTCAAGCCAAGCAACCCGTGATACGGCCGTGTTATACGATCTGGATCGTGATCTGGAAGCGTTTGAACAGGAATATAACCTATCATCAACTGAATTTTTTCAACGCTGGCAAGATGGAAAAATGACGGATAGTGCTGATTTCATGGATTGGAACGCATTGTACAAAATGGCTCGTGAAATAAATTTGTAGAATTTTCAGCATATGTGGAAATAGAAACGGCCGTTTAAGACGGCCGTTTTTGTTTTTCGCATCGGGTAATAGCAGGCATTAGCCTGAATAGGGAATGATACTTTGGGAATGCAAAACGGCCGCGTCCCCCTGTGTATTGTAAAAAGTGTGTGATGGGGGGAAACGGCCGTTACTCCCCATTGTAGAAAGAAATAAGCATATGCTATACTTGCAACATGAAAGTATATTTGGACACATGCAGCATCCAACGCCCTTTGGACGATAAAACGCAAATACGCATTATCCTTGAGTCAGATGCTGTTCTTGGAATCATTGATTTGTGTAATGCAGGTCAAATTGAGTTGATTTCATCGGATGTGTTACTGTATGAGATAAAGCGAAACCCAAAAACAATGCGCCGTGAATTCGGTCTGGATGTACTGTCAACTGCACATAAAATTATCTATTTGGATGAAGCAATTGAACAACAGGCAAAGTTATTTGAAAAAGTAGGCATAAAACCATTGGATGCGTTGCATTTAGCTTCGGCAGAAAAAGCAGGGGCAAATTATTTTTGTACTTGTGACGACAGATTCTTAAAGAAAGCAAAGCGCATTGCTAATTTGAAGAGCCAAGCTGTTACTCCCCTTGAGCTAATTCAGGAGTTAGAAAATGATACTTGAAGTTGAAACAAAACCGCTGGCAGAAATAACCAAAGAAGCATTGGATATACTTTTTCAAGGATTAGGAACAGTAAATACGACCCGCTTCTTAAATCAATTCACCATTGGTCACGGAAACTATATAGCAGAAAGAGAAGATTTATTTGGACATCTTACGATGGACGAGCTTATCAGTGATATAAAACAATATCAGGTAGAGCCTGTTTTATAAACGGTTCTGACTGGGTGATGTGATGACGAAAACGGCCGTTTCTATTTCACGCACTTGCCAAAAACAACACCACCCGCGTAAATTGATTAGGGGAACTAACGGCCGTTAATTCCCCACCCACCACCGCCATCATGGTGCTATGCAACGCCAACCCCTGACCGCTCCCGCGATTGGGCGACACACTTCCCATCCCCACCCCGTTATCTTCAACGACAATTTGTAATCCGTTTTGCCATGTGATGCTGATTTTGAGGGTGAAAAGTTCGCGACCAGAGGCCGCCTTATCCCCTCGCCCATATTTTGCCGCATTACGCACCGCTTCCCGCGCCGCGTAAAAGATCGTTTCGGCCGTCAAATTGGGGATTGATGGCGTATTATCGACCGCTTCTTGGTCAATTTCCCAAATTAGATCATCAAATGCGGGGGCAAACTCTTCATTTACCCCTTTTTGTAACGCACGAATCAATCCCAAACGGGCGACATCGGGTGCGCTTATTGTTGGCATTTCATGCAGCAAATCAGAAATTTGCTTGTGCGCGTCGGTCAGGATGGCGGCGACGGCATCCGTTTGCCCGCTGTCCAGCGCGATCATCGCCGTGTGAATGACGGGCAGAATGTCGTCGTGGAGCGTGCGCC
>CAYSDT010000176.1:3756-6439 GCA_964429835.1 uncultured Ardenticatenaceae bacterium
AGCGCGATCATCGCCGTGTGAATGACGGGCAGAATGTCGTCGTGGAGCGTGCGCCGCGTCTGCTGATCGACGATTTGCGTGTGCGCCAATCGCTCGCGCTGAATTGCCATCAGGCGACGCGCCATCTCCGCGCTCGCTTGCGTATCGATCAGCCGCTCGCCGCTGATACGGGCAATTTCCATCTCTTCCTGCGCGTACAATCCGCCATCCCGTTTTGCCCCCAAAAAGAAAACGCCGATCAGCCCGCGTGCGCTCCACAGCGGCACTGCCCAAATTGCGCCCTCGTAAGCGATGGGGTCAAGAGGAACGGAAATTGCGTCAGGGCTGTTGAATCGGGCGGCAATATCGGCTAAAAATGGCAGTCCATCAATCGCACGGCCGTATGCCAACGGCGGCCCAACCAGTGGCGACAACGGCCCAATCGCCGCTAAATAAGCGACCTTTACTCCCAATAATTCACGGCAAATGGTGTCGAATCGGTCATGAATATCCATCTCCAGCGGGGCAGATGGGGTTAGTAGTTGGTCGTACAGCCGTTGACTGGCGATAAACGGCCGTAAATTTCCAATATACCGCTCCCGTTCAACATACGATTGGCGGCTGGATAGCGCAAGAAATGCAGTTGTCATCATCGTTGCCAGCAGCAAGCCATAAATGGGGCGCAACTGAAAGGCGATGGAGCCGCCGATAATCAGGCTGAACCCGCCTGCTGACACAATTGCCATCCGCCAATGGCGTGCCAAGCCACGACGGGGCAGCGATTTTCCGGTGAACACTTCGTAGGAGACGACTGCTTGTCCTAACAGCAAAACGGCCGTTCCTATCAGCATCGCTATGATCAAATCGACCCATAAAATCGTCTGCACGGATTGCAGGTAAATGTCCATGATCGATTCACGGCGGACATCGTTGACCAGCCACACCAGCACGCCAGCGACTAACAAACTGACGATCAGTTGCACGACGGAAGCGGCAATCAGCCATGGCCGCGCCCGTTCCCGCGCCTGTTCGCCCATCACCCGTGAAGAAGGGCCAGGATGGAGCAGCGTGTCAAGCGACAGGGCGATGCACAAAATAACGTAAAAGGAGTAGGCGACGACGAGCAGCGGTATGCCCCACAATGAGAATCGAATGATGAGGCGTAGATATTGGAAAATGGTGGTTGGCATGATGAGCAAGATAATGCCCGCGCCTAATCCCATCCCGCCAAGCAGCAATAAGATGGTGGTGAAAATGAGAAACGGCCGTTGGCGACGGTGTAATGCGGATGTTGAATCCGCCCAAAAACCAGCGTACCAAAGCATGACTGTATACCAACCAAACGGCAAAATGATGGCTGGAGCCAGCCCCGCTGTCCACCAAAAAACCATCCCGCGCCAGCTTAGCCAGATTAACCCCATCCCCAAAATGGCAGTATGGCTGATGAAAAATGCGCCGCCGAGCAGCAGCCCGCCGCCCGCCAGCCATATGCCCCACGTCCGCCGCTCGGCGTTGAGCAGCACGGTCAATCCCAGCCAAATCAGCAAAATGGCGTTGAAAAAGGAGACGGATAGTACCGCCCAGTTGAGGAAAATGTTGTCGGTCATTGCAGGGGAGCAGGGGGGCAGGGGAGATGAGGGGCAGGGGAGAAGGGGAGCGTGGAAAACTAATGGTCTCCCCCTCTCCCCTGCTCCCTCTCTCCGTTTCTCCCCTGCTCCTATCCTTCCACTGTCACTGATGTCCCATCGTCTTGCCAGACGAGAAGATTCCCGCTTTGGACGATAATTACGGCGCGGGTGCGGGCTACTTTTTTGTCAGCGGCCGTTTCGTTGAGTTGCCAGGCGGTGTAGATTTGGCCGTTGATGCGGCTGATGGTGCGTTTGTCGCGGAAGCCCATGCGGGCGGCGATTTGCTCGTTGCTCATCCCCCGTGCCAGCAAAAGGGCGACTTCTTGCTCGTTGGGTTCGAGCAAGGCCATCGGGTCGTTTTTGTCTTTGCGGCGTACCTCCTGTACGCGATTTTCAATGTCGGGATCGATGAAAGAACGGCCGTTTATCGCATCTTTCAACAGCGGCACAATCATTTGTGGCAGTAAATAATTTGATTTACGCACATAGGCGTAATGGCTCAGAATTCCTGCGCGACGGAACGCGCGGTAATACGCATCGTCATCCTGAATGGAGTAAAAAACGACGGGTATGCGCGGGAATTCGCGCCGAATGGAAACGGCCGTTTCTATCCCATTCATTTCGCCCGCCAACTGCACATCCATCAAAATCGCATCAGGCGACTGTTGCAGGCAGAACTCCATCGCCCCTTCGCCGCTGTCGCAATCATGGATGACGCGGGTTTTGCCAGTCGCTTCCAGCCCCATTTTTAAGGCAGGGCGTAATTTCGGGTTATCTTCAACAAGTAATGTGGTAAACATACCCTACGTTTTACGCTTTTGAGGGGGGAACGTCAAGCACCTGAGTGCATTCCCCCAGCACAAACCGTAGGGGCGGGATGGGCGGGGTAGGTTTTCGCCACGAAGAAAGGTCTTAATTCCCGCCCATCTCGCCCCGAACATCGTTCACCGCGTACACAGATACGCGGCGGATAATGTACAGGGCGAGATGGCGCGGAACGGAGGTTTCCTGCACAAACCGTAGGGGCGGGATGGGCGGGCATAATTTCCGCCACGAAGAAAGGTTCTAATTCCCGC
>CAYSDT010000177.1:0-6361 GCA_964429835.1 uncultured Ardenticatenaceae bacterium
GCCTCTTGTTTTACACGAGTATCTTCGAAAAACCTGTCAGGTCTCCCCGAAATATTGAGAAGATACGACAAGGAGACGAACTATGACAAATTTTGACCTAACAGACAAAGTCGCCCTCATCACGGGCGGCTCACGCGGGATTGGCTTTGCCATCGCCCAAGCATACGCGGCGGCGGGGGCGATGGTCGTCATCGCCAGCCGCAAGCAGGCTGATTTAGATGAAGCGGCGGCGCAAATCACAGCCGCTGGCGGGCAGGCGATGGGGTTCGCCGCCCACACGGGTGACGAAGCATCGGTGTTGGCGTTGGTTGAGAAAATAACGGCCGTTTACGGCGGCATCGACATCCTCGTCAATAACGCGGCGACCAATCCCCATTTCGGCCCCATCCTCACGGCCGAAACCAGCCATTGGGACAAAATTTTGGATGTGAACGTCAAAGGATATTTCAACGTCGCCAAAGCGTGCGCGGCCAGCATGAAAGAGCGCGGCGGCGGTAAAATCATCAATGTCGCTTCGATTGCGGGCAAAGCTCCGTTGCCGGGCATGGGGGTGTATTCTGTCAGTAAAGCGGCCGTTTTAATGTTGACAGAAGTATTGGCGGTTGAATTGGCGGCGCAAAATATACAGGTCAATGCCATCGCCCCTGGCTTGGTGAAGACGAAGTTTAGCTCTGCGTTGTGGCAGAATGAGAAAGTGAAAACGGCCGTTACTTCCCTAATCCCCCAAAAACGCATGGCCGACCCCGACGAACTCACAGGCATCGCCCTCTACCTCGCCGCTCCCGCTTCAAGTTTCACCACTGGCAGCACCTTTATCGTTGACGGCGGGCAACTCGTCGGCAGCCAATCCATTGGTTAATTATCAATTGTTAATGGTCAATTGCCAATTGTCAACGATGAATGGCACACATTGATCCAGGGTTGTTCAGTTCTGTTTACAAAAAAGAATTTGGACACTGATTTCACAGATAAACGCTGATTTTTCTTCTTTTATCTGTGAAATCAGTGTCCCATTTCTAAGAACTGAACAGCCCTGCACATTGACCATTGATAGTTGACAATTAACAATTGACAATTTTTTTTATGGCCTTATTCCAAGAAATCGACCTAACCACCTTTTCAGGTGGACAAATCACAGGCATTGAACCTGACAGCTTGGCCGACGAAATCGGCTTGCAGATTGGTGACGCGCTGTTAGCAATTAACGACCACAAGTGCATCGACATCATTGACGTGCAATTTTATGGCGCGGATGAATTGCTGGAACTGCTGATCCGTCGCGGCGATGAGCTTTTCATATATGAAGCGGAACGGGAGTACGACCAGACGCTGGGGATGCAATTCGCCCATCCCACCTTTGATATTGACGTGCGCCGCTGCAAGAATTTGTGCGGCTTCTGTTTTGTCTTGCAAATGGCTCCCCGTTATCGGCGCACGCTCTACATTAAAGATGACGATTACCGCTACTCCTTCCTTTTTGGCTATTTTGTCACCCTCACCAACCTGAAACCATCCGATTGGGAGCGTGTGCGGCTGATGGGGCTGTCCCCGCTTTACATTTCGGTGCATGTCACCGATCTGCAAAAGCGGCGCGACTTCCTTCGCAACCAAAACGCGCCCGATGTGATGGATCAGTTGCGCGATTTGGCGGCGTGGGGAATGAAAGCGCACACGCAACTGGTCATTGTGCCTGAATTTAATGATGGCGATTGGTTGACGGAATCAGTTGAAGAGTTGGCGGCGTTGTGGCCGACGGTACGCTCCATCAGTGTTGTGCCTGTGGGGTTGACCAGCCATCATAAATTTCATATGCGCGGCAACACGAAAGAGGAAGCAACGGCCGTTTTGCAGTACATCAACACAATCCAGCCCCAATTTCAAGAGAAATTTGGCATCCGCTTTGTTTACGCAACCGACGAATGGTATCTGGTGGCGGGACAACCCGTCCCCGCTGCAGACGCTTACGATGGGCAAGAACTAGAGGAGAATGGGCTGGGGCAAGTGCGCCGCTTTTTGGCAGATTGGGAAGGGGTGCGGGATGAGATTGCGGCTTACGATGGGGTGTTGATGAATTATACATCCATCACGTTGGTGACGGCGACGCTGTTTGCTGAGATTTTGGGAGAAACGGCCGTTTCTTTCACACATTTAACGGCCGTTTCCACAACCGTCATCCCCATCACCAATTACGCATTGGGTGATACAATCACCGTCGCGGGGTTGCTGATGGCAAAAGATGTGATCGCGCAACTGAAAGAGGCGGCTTGCGGCGACCTCATCATCCTGCCCCATGTGATGTTCGATCACCCTGATCGCATCACCCTTGACGATATTTCGCCGCAACAGGTTGCCGACGAACTCAATAGTCCCATCGCCCTTGCGGACACGATGGGCGACGTGTGGGACGCGCTGATTGGCGCGAACACATTACTTTACCAACCAGAAAAAATTGAATAGTCGGAGTAGAGGCTTTAGCCAGTTCATGCTTGTTTACGACCGGCTGAAGCCTCTACTCCACTTACAAAAAAGGAGATTTTATTATGAAAATGAAGACAGTTATTCCCGTTTTATTGCTTTTACTCGTGCTGGCCGCTTGCGGTGGCGCAGAACCAACGCAGGAAACAGAACCTGAAAATATCGAAGTGTTGCTTTCCGAAACTTTTGATAGTGAAGACGCATGGGAAATTTATTCCGACGCGAATTCTGACCTCAAAGTTGTCGATGGCGTGTACCAGATTGAAGTGAACGACGCAGGTTACATTTGGGGGCAAAATGATCTCAAAACCGAAGATGTAACCATCGAAGTTGAGGCCACGCAGTTATCCGATTTTGATGAGAATGGGTACGGCATCATCTGCCGCGCAGATGCAAATAATAATGGCGACGGCTACTATTTTCTCATCAGCGGCGATGGGTATGCTTCCATTCGCAAGGGTGATGGAGCCGACGTGCCTGAGCTTACGGAATGGACAAAGTATTCAGCCATTAACAAAGGGCAGGCGACTAATAAAATCAAAGCGGTCTGCGCTGGTGATCAGTTAGCACTTTATGTTAATGATGAACTCGTTGCCGAAGCGACGGACAGTACGTTCCCCAGCGGATTCACGGCATTAACGGCCGTTGCTGAGGAAGGCGGTAATGCCCGTATCACTTTTGACAATTTGACCATTTCAAAAACAACGCTTCCTTAATTGACAATTGACAATTGACAATTTCCGTAAGAGAGAATTATGAACGAACATCGTATTAAGTTTGCACCTTTTGCGGCACGGATGGAGGCTGAGGGCTTGCCCTCAGTTTTTATTGATACGTTCGCCCATTATTATGATCAACTTGTGGCTGGCGAAACGGGTCTAATTCGGGAATCGGAAATTGAACCTGTGGTGACATTGCCTGATGCGGATGCGTTGGATGATGGATTAACGGCCGTTGGCACAGAAGCGTTGGGAAAAACGGCCGTTATCAAATTAAACGGCGGCTTAGGCACGAGCATGGGGCTGCAAAAAGCAAAATCGCTCTTGCCCGTGCGTGATGGGTTGTCTTTTCTTGACATCATCGCCCGTAACGCCATCGCCGCGCAAACGCCGCTGCTGTTGATGAACAGCTTCGTCACCGATGAGGATTCGTTGGCTGCACTGGAGCAGTATGACGCGCTCGTTGGTGATTTGCCGCGCAGTTTTGTGCAGCATAAAGAGCCAAAAGTGACCCAATCGGACTTTTCGCCCGCCGAATGGCCGCAAAATCCGCAGTTGGAATGGTGTCCACCTGGACATGGGGACATTTACACCGCGCTGATCAGCAGCGGCATGTTGAACGCGCTGTTGGAAGCGGGCTACGAATACGCTTTTGTCTCCAACGCGGACAATCTGGGGGCGGTGATTGATGTGAAGATTTTGGGTTACTTTGCAAACGGCCGTTTTCCATTCATGATGGAGGTTGCCGACCGCACCGAGATGGACAAAAAAGGCGGTCACCTCGCCCGCCACGCCGATGGACATTTGCTTTTGCGCGAATCGGCGCAATGCGCTGATGAAGATGTGAGCGATTTCCAAGATATAACGCGCCATCGCTACTTCAACAGTAATAATTTATGGCTCCATCTGCCCACTTTACAAAAAGTGATGGCTGAGCGAGACAATAAACTTGGTTTGCCGATGTTACGCAATGCAAAAACGGTCGATCCGCGTGATGGGGAATCAACGGCCGTTTATCAAATTGAAACCGCGATGGGTTCAGCCATCGCCGTGTTTGCGGGGGCGACGGCGTTGCGTGTGCCGCGCAGTCGCTTTGCTCCCGTCAAGAAAACGGACGACCTGCTGGCCGTGCGCTCCGATGCGTACACGCTGACGAACGATTTCCGCATTGTGCGGAAAACGAATGCGTTGACTGTCGAGTTGGACAGTTCGGTGTACAAGTTGGTGGATGAATTAAACGGCCGTTTTCCACACGGCTCCCCATCACTCATCGACTGCACCAGCCTTCGCATCAAGGGGGATGTCGCCTTTGGGCGTGATGTCGTCTGTCGTGGCGATGTACTGCTGGATAATCAGGGCGGTACGCAAGCGATCATCCCCGATGGCACAATTTTGAAAGGCACAATGACTTTCTAACGACATGCTAACACAAGTAGAGTGGGAAACGGTTACAAACGGCCGTTTCCCATGATATAATTTACAGTCGAAAACAAATTTAATTACCTATTTTACAGGAGAACAACATGAGTGACGCACCAATTCAATTTATTGTAGCCGCCTTCAATGACGAAGACGCAGCCAAAGCAGCATTAAAAGAACTAAAAAAAGCGAAAAAAGCACATTTAATCGCGATCCAAGACGCGGCCGTCATTACCCGCGACAAAAAGAATAAAATTCACATCAAAGAAGAAGGCGGCTGGACTGGCGGCAAAGGGGCAGCCTCTGGCATCGCTTTGGGTGTTGGCATTGGGCTGTTGACTGGCGGTGCTGGGCTGGTTTTGGGCGCGGCTGGGGCTGTCATTGGCGGCATCATCGGCAAAACACACGATTCTGGCTTTAATGATGAACGCCTTCAAACGATTGGCGAATCTTTGAAACCAGAAACATCAGCCATCGTTGCCATTATCGAGCATAAATGGGTTGCCGATTTGGAAGCCGAAATGGAAGAGATGGGCGCGGACGTGATGACCGCCACTATCGCCGCCGACATTGCCACCCAATTGGGCGAAGGCAAAGATGTTTCCATCTCCATGTTGTCCACCGAAGACTCATTGGATATTGATCGCACCGTCGTCGGCGAAGATTCTGCCGAAATGTCTCATCTGGGCATCAGCGAAGAGGCGATTGTGATGGAATCTGGCGTTGTGACAGAAGAGGGGGTTGCCTTTGAAAGCACCGTCATCACCGAAGATGGTGTTGAAGAGACGATGGGCGTTATCACCGAAGATGCTGCCATCTTGGCCGCACAAATTACGACGGATGACGAGGTTGTGGCTGCTGTTGTCGCGGTTGTGGCTGACGAAGAAGAATAAATGTAATCGTAGGGGCGGTTCGCGAACCGCCCCTACAGTAGTAATAAAAAAGCGGGGAAGATTGCTTAACGGCCGTTTTTCCCGCTTTTTTTATACATTATTTTCGTTTATACTACCCGTATGACAGAATCAACACCCAAACAAGATTACGATTCCCCTTGGAAAGAGATTGTCGAGGTATATTTCCGTGATTTTATGCGCTTTTTCTTTTTACAAGCGCATGAGGAGATAGATTGGAAACGGCCGTATACTTTTTTGGACAAAGAATTACAGAAAATTGTACGAGAGGCAGAAACAACAAACCATCGCGTAGACAAGCTGGTGAAAGTGTTTTTAACAGATGGCAGCGAAACGTGGCTGTTAATACATATTGAAGTACAAGGACAATGGGATGGCAATTTTGCCAAGCGGATGTATGTGTACCATTACCGCATCTTTGACCGTTACGACAAAAAAGTTGTCAGCTTTGCCATCCTGACCGACAAAAATCCGAAATGGCGGCCTGCACAGTATGGTTATGACCATTGGGGCTGCAAATTATCACTGGACTTTCCTACCATAAAACTGTTAGACTATGATCAAGACGAGCTAAAGCGTAGCGATAATCCATTTGGCATCGTCGTTTTAGCTCATCTGCAAACGATAGAAACACAACATAAACCACAGGAGCGGTATGCTGCCAAGATGACATTGGCAAAAATGCTCTACCATCGGGGATACGCCCGTCAAGATATTCTAGATATATTCCGCTTTATTGATTGGATCATGACTCTACCAGATGAGTTAGCACAACAATTTGATACTGAGTTATACGAGTTGGACGAGGAAACTAAAATGAAATATGTAACTGGTTTT
>CAYSDT010000178.1:0-6359 GCA_964429835.1 uncultured Ardenticatenaceae bacterium
CGAAAACATACCCCAAAACCTAAACCGACTCCCCGAACTAGCATACAACCTGTGGTGGAGCTGGACACCAGAAGCCCGCGCCCTATTCAAAAAGCTCGACTACCCCCTCTGGCGCAGCACCAAGCACAACCCCGTGCGAATGTTGCAACAAGTCACCCCTGAACGCTGGGAAAAACGCGCTACCGACGCATCCTTCATCCGTCAATACAAAAAAGTGATGGTGAAATTCGACAACGAAATGGACAGCGACGACGGCTGGTTCAATAGCACCTACCCCGACCACAAAGAAAACACAATCGCCTACTTTTCCTTTGAATTTGGGCTGCACAGTTCCCTGCCCATCTATTCGGGCGGCTTGGGCATTCTTTCCGGCGACCACGCCAAAGAAGCCAGCGACTTGCAGTTGCCTTTTGTCGGCGTGGGCTTCATGTATCCGCAGGGTTATTTCCGCCAACGCATCCCATCGCACGGTTGGCAAGAGGCGGTTTACCAGCAGCTTGACATGAACCAAGCCCCCATCCTGCCCGCCACCGACGCAGACGGCAACAGCCTGACAATCGGCGTGCCGATGGGCGACCATATGGTGTACGCCCGCGTCTGGCAAGTGCGCGTTGGCCGCGTGTCGCTTTACCTGCTGGACACCGATGTGGACGAAAACAGCCCATGGGATCGGGAACTGTCCGCCCGTCTTTACTCTGGCGACAGCGAGACGCGCATTCGACAGGAAATTATGCTGGGCATCGGCGGCGTGCGCGTGTTGCGGGCGTTGGGCATCAACCCGTCCGTCTGGCACATGAACGAAGGGCATTCGGCATTCCTCACCCTCGAACTCATCCGCGAAAAGGTTGAGGGCGGGATGGGGTACGATGAAGCGTTCGCCCAAGTGAAAGCCCAATCGGCGTTCACCACCCACACCCCCGTCCCTGCCGGCCATGACACGTTCAATTTCCAGATGGTTGAAAATTACTTCAACGGCTTCTGGGATCGGATGGGGATCAGCCGCGAACAGTTCCTCAGCTTGGGCGCACATCAAGAGTCATGGGGGATGGCGTTTAATATGACGGTGCTGGCGATGCACACCTCTGGTCACATCAATGGGGTCAGCAAATTGCACGCGAAGGTGTCGCGCGAGATGTGGCAGGAGCTTTGGCCGGAAACGGCCGTTGATGACATCCCGATCATCGCCATCACCAACGGCATTCATGTGCCCGGCTGGGTCGCCAGCGAAAACGACGCGCTGTTCCGCAAATACATGGGTAAAAAATGGCGCAGAGAGCATGACCAAGAGGCCATCTGGGACAAACTGGACGATATTTCCGACAAAAAGCTGTGGAAACAGCACATTGAACTCAAGCGCAAGCTGTTGAGCTTCCTGCGTGAGCGTACCCGTCGCCGCTGGGTTGCGGGGCAGCTTGACCCCACGCAGGTGATGACCAACGGGATGCTCATCGATCCCGATGCGTTGACGATTGGGTTTGCCCGCCGCTTTGCCACTTACAAACGGGCGACGCTCATTTTCCGCGATTTTGAGCGGCTCAAGCGCATTTTGCTGGACACCCATCGCCCCGTGCAGTTGGTATTTGCGGGCAAATCGCACCCCGCCGACGATCCGGGAAAATCGCTGATTCAGCAGGTGTATAACTGGGCGAAAGAGAACCAACTCGGTGGCCGCGTGGCGTTCATCGAAGATTACGACATCCAAATGGCGCGTTATTTGACGCAAGGTGTCGATGTATGGCTCAACACGCCCCGTCTGCCCCGCGAAGCAAGCGGCACCAGCGGCATGAAAGCGACCCTGAACGGCATCCCCAACCTGAGCATTTTAGACGGTTGGTGGGCAGAGGGATACAATGGCGCAAATGGATGGGCAATTGGCGGCGAGCAGTTCGACAACGAACATGAGCAGGATGATTACGATGCCAATTCGCTCTATCAACTCATCGAGGATGAAATTGTGCCGCTCTACTACACCCGCGACAGTGACGGCATCCCGCGCGGCTGGGCGGCGATAATGCGCGAAGCGATCCGCACCAATGTGCCTGCATTCAGCATGAAGCGCATGGTGAAGGATTACACGACGAAAATTTACATTCCGGCGATGGGATAGTCTTGGAGATTGGGTTTGGCAACACCAAACCCGTACCGTAGGGGCATGGCGTTGCCATGCCCTGTATTTCAAATACATGAAACGGTTATTGTACGCGCTGTTGTTGTTGGTTTGGATTCTTGCCATCGCTTTTCCCTTTTTTGCTTTTGCGTTAGCGGGCAAAGGGGAGTTGCAGATGGGGGATGAAAACGGCCGTTTTATTCACACATGGCTACTCGGTAGCGACGATACCGAAGGTATCGGATTCCTCTGGACAGGAATGGATGGGGATTGTCAGGAAAGCACCCTTGTCTATCTGTTATGGGAAGGTGAGGCGGAAAACGGCCGTTATTGCCAATGCGTCAACAGTGACGGCGAAAAATTATCAGCAACGGAAGGGAGTTGCGAGCAAAGCAAGTAACAAGTTGCAAGTAACAAGTAACAAGTGGCAAGTAGGACTTGCATACTTGTTACTTGCTCACTTGCAACTCAAAACGGAGTTTTTATGAGTAAAGTAGCATTACAATGGATAGGCGGTGACAGCAAACTGTTCGTCACCCGTGATTCTAATGGACACAGCCTTGTGGCTGGCTCTTGGTCAGACAAGGGTGACGAATGGCAGGAATGGAAAGGGATAAAATCATCAGATTTACTGCTGATGAGCCTTGTTTCCTGCTCATCTTACGATGTGGTTTTGATTTTGGAACGGCAACGGCAAAAACTAACGAAAATGTACGTTGAAGTGGAAGCTGAAAACGCGGATGAAGCCCCGTACCAGTTCACCAAAATCCACCTCCATTTCATCATGGAAGGTGTTGACCTTGATGCGGACAAAGTTGCCCGCGCCATCAAATTATCGGATGAAAAATACTGCTCCGTCTCCGCAACCGTGCGCGGTGTGGCGGAGTTGACGCATAGTTTTGAGATAAAGTAGAAGCAAGTAACAAGCAGCAAGTTGCAAGTGAGCAAGTGTACCTGCTACTTGCAACTTGCTACTTACATACTTGCACCTTGTGATACAATCCAGTCATGATCGATCAAAATCAAACACGAACTACGCCACAAACGGCCGTTTCCCCCTATCAATCCGCAGGCTACGCCCCCATCGCTTATCTACCCACCCCAGAACAGCTAGAACGTAAAGCTGGGTTGCGTCGCTTCAACAAACTTTATGTCTACTTACCGATGGGCATTTTCGCGGCGATTGCCATCATCACCACCGTCGCCTTGTTTTGGGGCGCATTTGCTGGAGACCCCGCACAACGGCGCATATTTATTTCGGCCGTAGCCGACATCGTTGTCATTTTAGCGACCATCCCCCTGATTTTGACATTTACACTGCTTGTCGGTGCGGCAGTTGCTGCTTATTTTTACGCACGATCATTGCCTAAACAGAAAAACGGCCGTGTGCATGTTTTCCTGTGGCAACTAAACAACGGCATCAATAAAGTCGGTAATAAAACCGACGACATTGCGCCAAAATTAATTAAACCAATCACCGCCTCACACGGCGTGCAAAGTTACCTGTCCGCTTTTGTGCGAACAATCGTTGGATCGGAACGGGAATAAACCATACAAGAATATAATCCGCAGATTACATAGATTAGCGCAGATTAAAAAATTATTTTAAAAATCTGCGTAATCTGCGGATAAATCATTTTGGGTTTATCCACATTTATTTTATGGAGTTACAACATGAGTACAGAATTACAAACATTTGAAGAATTAGAAGAACAAAAAGACAACTGGAGAATGAAAATTCTCGTTGGCGGCGGCATACTTGGAACCGCTTTAGGATTAGGCACGGCTTTTTTCCTCATCCGCACCGCCGACGAAAGCGGGCAGGATGGCGCACCAAAAATCGAAATGTCCGACGCGCTTAAAATCAGCTTTGGCCTTATCAGCCTGATACGCGGCATCGCCGCTTTGGGTTCACACGGCGACTAACATGGCTATCAAACTTATCATCGTAGACGATGATCCGACCAACACGGCATTGACAAAAATGCTGCTGGAACTGGAAGGGTTTGAAGTCACCACCACAGACACATTGGCGGGCGCACATGCGGCCGCCAATCCCGATGTCGATGCGTTTATCATTGATTATCATTTGACACGCGGCGAAAAAGGGATCGATTTATTACGCGACATACGCGCTGGGAAAACAGACGCACGGCGCGATTGCGTCAGCATCATCTCCTCTGGCGATTATCGCAGTGAGAAGGATGCACTTGCCGCCAATGCTTCACTATTTTTGTGCAAGCCATACACCATCGACGTATTAGTCACCCATTTACACGCATTATTGGCGGACGGAGGCACAAATGACTAGATCAAACCGACGCAAACCACAAGGAAAACGGCCGTCTCGTCAATGGCGACGGATGGATTTACATCTACACACGCCCGGTTCCAATGATTATTTAGAGGATGGCGTGTCCTATCTGGATATTTTACGCCAAGCGGAAATTCGCGGGCTGGACATTATCGCTTTCACCGACCACAACACCGTCGCAGGTTTTGCGGCGATGAAAAAGGAGATCGAGCAGTTGTTATGGCTGGATCAACGCGGGCGCATGGAAGCAGACGAAGAGATGCGGCTGGCTGAATATCGCCGCCTGTTGGGCAAAATTATGGTTTTGCCGGGCTTTGAGTTCACGGCGACGTTCGGGTTTCACATTTTAGGCATATTTCCATCGGAAACGGCCGTTACTTACCTTGAACATCTGCTGCTCACCCTCAACATCCCCGCTGACCTGTTGCAAGAAGGCAACCCCTCTGTCGGCGCAACCAGCGACGTGCTGACAGCATATAAAATCATCAACGACGCGGGCGGTATTGTCATTGGCGCACATGCCAATTCCAAAAATGGGGTAGCCATGCGCGGCCTCGATTTTGGCGGTCAAACACGCATTGCGTACACGCAAGACCCCAATCTGCATTTATTGGAAGTGACGGATTTGGAGAAAAACGGCCGTTATAGCACCCGTCGCTTTTTCAGCGGCTCAAAACCCGAATATCCGCGCCCCATGCGCTGTATTCAAGGGTCAGATGCCCATGTCGTCACCCGCGAATCGGCCGAATCCAAGCGGCTGGGCGTGGGCGACCGCATCACCGAAATTTTACTGCCCGACGTGTCGTTCAAATCGTTGGCAGAGGTGTTGAAAGGGAAGGATTTTGCCTTAACACGGCCGTATCGCGGCCCCGCCAACCCCATCGACTTTGTGCAGTTGGCACGAGAAGAAGGTGAATCCATCAACCAATCGTTCCATGCCAGCGCAGCCCAACGAGGCGGCCACATGGATCGTATTTTGGAAGATGTATGCGCGATGGCGAACGGCAACGGCGGCACGATTTACATCGGTGCATCAGCCAATCAGAAAGAAAACCCCGTCGGCGTGCGCGATCATAAAGTCGTCATCGAGCGGCTGTACACGGCGATAAACAACCGTTTCAGCCCCGATCCAGAAGTAACTATCGACAATTTGCCGTCGAAAGCGAAGCAAATTGTGCGAATTAACGTCCATGCGGGCAGTGATGTGCCTTACGCCATCGACGATAATAAATTCTATGTGCGTGACGAAGCGGAGACGAATTTGGCTGTCCGTGATGAGATTGTGCGACTGGTGAGCGGTGTCGCTCCACCAGCACAACCATCGCCCACGCCGCCCATCGCCCCCACGCCACCGCCGACCAAAGCCCCATCGCCCCAGCAGCAACAGCATAAAACGATTGCCGCGCCGCGCACGGGCGTAGAAGTGGTGGAAAGTGCCAAGCGACAAGGGACGATGTATCACACGCTGCGCGACCTGCGGAATGGAAATTCGATTAAAAATGTGACCAAAAAGTCAGCGCGGAAGCTGTGGCATTACGCCATCACCGAAAGCGAAGCGGGCAATCCCAAGTTGAAAAATGTCAAGTGGCAAGGGGACATTGCTCTGCTGGATAAGCGTCAAAAGCAGGACAATGTGTGGTACGACCTCGCGCTGCGCGATGGGGACACGGTTCATGTGTATTATGGTGTCACCGACAGCGGGTTGAATGAGGGTTGGCTGGCGTTGGTGAGAGGGTAACAAAAGTTGCAAGTAGCAAGTAGCAAGTTTGCAAGTGGATTCACTTGCTACTTGTTACTTGCTACTTTTTTATTATGAAAATTGGCATTTTGACAATCAGTGATCGTGGTTCGCGGGGTGAATATCAGGATTTGAGCGGGCCGTTGGCGGTGAAAATTATTGAGGAACGGACGGGGTGGATGGTGGTGAAAACGGCCGTT
>CAYSDT010000179.1:0-6300 GCA_964429835.1 uncultured Ardenticatenaceae bacterium
AAAAGATGAAAGTCGTGACAACTGAACGCATTCAAAAATTACAACGGCAATTAGCCGCCGCGAAACAGTAACAAACATCTCGTTCCCACGACTCTGCGTGGGAATGCAGTTACGAACGCTCTGCGTTCACTCGACGCAGAGCGTCGAAAAATTGCGTTCCACGCAGAGCGTGGAACGAGGAGTGATTATGGAGACTTTTATGTCCACAATTGAATTAGGAATCATCGGTGGCAGTGGCTTGTACAAGATGGACGGGCTGACTGATATTGAAGAGTTACAAATCGACACCCCATTTGGCAAACCATCAGATGCGATTATTGTGGGGACATTACACGGCCGTCGTGTTGCCTTTTTGCCCCGTCATGGACGCGGCCATCGCCACAATCCAACCGAGTTGCCGTATCGCGCCAATATGTACGCGCTTAAAACGCTGGGCGTGAAATATGTCATCGCCATCAGCGCGTGCGGCTCGTTGCAAGAGCAATTTGCGCCCGGCCACATCGTCATCCCCGATCAGCTTTACGACAACACCAAAAAGCGGCACAACACCTTTTTTGAAGGCGGCATCGTCGCCCATGTGGGGATGGCTGACCCGTTTACGCCTGAATTATGCGCCGCTTTATCGACAGCAACAAAGGCGGCGGGCGGCACGGTGCATGATGGCGGCACATTCATCACCATCGAAGGGCCGCGCTTTAGCACGCGGGGCGAATCGAATTTATTCCGTCAATGGGGAATGGGCATCATCGGCATGACGACCAGCCCAGAGGCGTTTTTGGCCGCCGAAGCGCAAATGGCGTATGCGTGCATGGCGCATGTCACCGATTACGATGTGTGGCACGAAAGCGAGGAAGATGTGACGGTCGAGCAGGTGATAGCGACGATAAAGGGCAACGTCATCCTTGCACAAGAGACGATCAGCCGCTTGGTGGCAACGATGGATGAGTGGGCTGGTGAGTATGCGGTGCATAACAGCTTGCAGTACGCGGTAATGACGGAGAAGGGGTTGGTGAAAACGGCCGTTTCTGACAAACTCGCCCCGCTATTCAAATGATAATTTTCTATCCGCAGATTACGCAGATTTCCGCAGATTTTCAAGCAGATAATGTTGACGTTCTCATCGCAGTAGAGCGTATGCAGGAGGCCAAAGATAATCCAGATGTCATGCGCCCTCTTTCTGAATTACAGGCCAGCTTAGAAGTAGATGGATTATTAGATTCACCAACAAGCGAATTTTGAATTTCAGTAGCGGCGTAGGGGCGGTTCGCGAACCGCCCCTACAATCCAACACATGACGGCATGGCTCGATAACCAACCCCTCCAACACGAACGGCCGTTACTCCTCATAACGGCCGTTTTCATCATCATCAACGCCATCCCCCTTGCCCTGTTGCGGGGGGATTGGTTCGTTTTATTGCCAACGGCCGTTTGGCTGACCACAACCCTCATCGCCCACCTTCTCCTTGCAAAATATAAACCACATCACGACCCATATTTATGGCCGCTCGTCAGCGTGCTGATGGGCTGGGGGCTGCTGCTGATCAGTCGGCTTGCGCCCAATTTTGTGTGGCGGCAGACGGTGTGGGTGGTGGTAGGAACGGCCGTTTTGCTCGCCGTCGCCATTTTGCCCAAGAATTTACGGCCGTTGCGCCGTTATCGGTACACATGGCTGTTTGGCGGGCTGCTGCTGATGGCGATTACGCTCATTTTTGGCGTGAATCCATCGGGGTACGGGGCGGCGTTATGGCTGCCCATCCCCTCCTTTGGACAAGTTTATTTTCAACCCTCCGAACTGCTCAAACTGCTGCTAGTCATCTTTTTTGCCAGCTATTTTGCCGAACGGGATGGGCTGTTGCGCCGCGAAAACGGCCGTTCTTTATCCCAATCCCTCCCCTACCTTGCCCCGCTGTTGTTGATGTGGGGCTTTTGCATGGTGCTGCTCGTCTGGCAACGCGATTTAGGCGCGGCGACCATCTTTTTCATGCTGTTTTTAAGCCAACTTTATCTGTCCAGCGGCGAACGGCGGTATTTATTGGCGGGCGCAATTTTGCTGTTGATCAGCAGCGTCATCGCTTATTTTGCATTTGATTTGGTCGCGCTACGCATTGAAGCGTGGTGGAATCCGTGGGCGGATGCGGCTGGGCGGGCGTACCAAATCGTGCAATCGCTGTACGCCATCGCCGCTGGCGGGCTTGTCGGGCAGGGGATTGGGCAAGGATTTCCCGGCTACATCCCCGTCGTGCATTCTGATTTCGTTTTTGCGGCCATCGCCGAAGAGTGGGGAGCGATGGGTGCAGTCGGCACCATCGCCATATTTATGCTGTTGGCTGGGCGCGGGATGAAAGTGGCAATGATGGGTAAACGGCCGTTTCGATTTTATCTCGCGGCGGGCATTACCGTCCTGTTCAGCACCCAAGCGTTGCTCATCATGGGCGGCGTGACCAAGCTGCTGCCACTGACGGGCGTAACCCTGCCCTTCATTAGTTATGGCGGCAGTTCGCTGCTCATCAGCAGCATCATGGTCGGGCTGCTGCTTAATGCCGATGGACACACGACCCTATCGCCCGTAAGCCGTTTTGTACCATCGCAACTGCCCCAACTTTTGCAACTGACGGCGTTCATTCTCGCCAGCTTTGTGCTGGTGACGGCTTCGTTGTTTTTCTGGACGGCCGTTCGCGCCCCCAGTATTCTCGCCCGTGAAGATAATCCGCGCTTGGTCGAAGCCGCCCTGCGCGTTCAGCGCGGCACGATTTTTGACCAAAACGGTGCAATTTTGGCCGAAACAGTCGGGGAAAAGCGATTGTCCCGCGAATACCCCCCCATCAGCAGCCCCGCCGTTGGCTATTACAGTTTTCGGCACGGCACGGCTGGCGTGGAACAGAGCATGGATGCGTTTTTGAGTGGGGATAACAGCGATAACAATCGCCATTGGCTACGCGAATTATTGCACGAGCCGCAAGTCGGGGGGGATGTGCGATTGAGCATTGATGCGGCGTGGCAAGCACGGGCAGAAGCGGCGTTGGGCGCACAAACGGGGGCGATAGTCGTCTTTAAGTTGGAAGAAAACAGTGCGAACATCGTCGCCCTATCCAGCCATCCCAGCTACGACCCCAACGTGTTGGATGCTGAATTTGAGCAGTTGACCGCCGCCGATGACGCGCCGTTATTGAATCGGGCAGCGCAAGGGCAGTACCAGCCGGGCATGGTGTTGCAGCCGTTTCTCATCGCCGCCGCGCTGGACGCGGGGGTGATTGCCCTTGACGGAACGGTGGAACATGCGAATCGCCCTGTTGTAATCGGCGATAATGATGTGCAGGCGACGACGCATTGCCTGTCCGCCCCGCCCTCGCCGACGACGTGGGCGGATGTGCTGTTGTACCAATGCCCCGCGCCGATGGCTGAACTGGGCGAGCAGATGGGGGTGGATGGATTAACGGCCGTTTTCACCCAATTCCAACTCCTCCAGCCCCCCAGCCTGCCGCTGGACACAGCCACCCCGCCCGTCGCCGCCATTGACGACCCCGCACAAGCGGCCATCGGGCAAGACACGCTGTTGCTGACTCCATTGCAAGTGGGGCTGGCGTGGGCGGCGTTGATGAAAAACGGCCGTTTGCCAACCCTGCAACTCGTACTCGCTACGCGCAATGCGAACGGGGGATGGCTGCCCTACGCCCAAGATGAAAATGGGGCTGCTGCCATCACCCCCCCCACCGCCGCCGCATTACGCAACACCCTGCCGCAACAGAACGGCCTCATCGAACACAGTCTGCGTGCGCTTTCAGGGCCAGACGGTGGCGGCAATAGCTGGTATGTCGGCTATGCACCCGACACGGGTTATGCGGTGGTGGTTGTAATTGAAGATAGTGAGGGGGTTGCGGAAGCTGTGGAAGCGGGGCGGATGGTACTTGGAAATTGATAAGGAACTGGACATTGCAAAAATTGAATTTCAGTCAAGATGTAGGGGCGGTTCGCGAACCGCCCCTACTAGCAGGCTGTCGGAGAAAGAAAAATCGTACACTGATTGCATTGATTTCACTGATAAAAGCATCCAAAAGTACCTAAAATCAGTGTTTATCAGTGAAATCAGTGTACAAAAAAGATAAAATCCGACTTCTCCGACAACCTGCTAGAGAAAATATAAAAAACGCCAGCATCCAGAAGTAAGATGCACCCCCCATTCACAATTAACAATTCATTATTCATTATTCATTATTATAAAGCCCTCTGATATTCGGAATCAAATACTCATCAAATGCCCGATCCATGTCAAAAACTGGATTCCAATCCCAGTCACGGCGGGCGGCTTCGTCATCTAAGCCCGACGGCCAACTGTCCACAATGCCCTGCCGCTTGCCATCAGAAAGGAAGCGGATTTCTGCGTCGGGGAAGGATTCCATCACTTTGTCGCGGAATTCGCCAGCGGTCAGGCTGAAGCTGGTGACGTTGTACACCCGCCGCGACAGTTTTTCGACGGGGGCGGCCGCCAAGCCAAGCAGCGCGTCTACCGCGTCGGGCATTGCCATGAAGGGCAAGCGCGAATCGGGGCGGACGAAGGCGACGTATGGCTCACCCTTCGCCGCCGCGTGTAACATTTCGGGGCCGTAATCCGTCGTTCCCCCGCTGGGCAACGTGAACGCGCTGATGAGGCCGGGAAAGCGCACGCTGCGAAAATCGAGCATGACGGGGCGGGAGTCGGCCAACTGCTGGTAATTATTGCTGTAATAATCGCCCAACATTTCGCAATACAGTTTGTTGCAGCCGTACATCGTCGTTGGGTTCGCCCATTGCCACTCTTTCACCGCGTCGTCGCGGTCTTTGGTGTACAGGTCGGGCATGCCGTAGGCGGCGATGGAGCTGGGGAAGATGAACTTCACCGATTTACCGCGCCGTTGTGACTGCTCGGCCGCCAACTGCAACAGCCCCATCGTGCCATCCACATTGACACGATGTGCCAGTTCGGGTGCAAATTCGCCCCGCGTGGAAAGCAGCGCGGCCAGATGGTAGATGGTGTCCACGTCGTATTCGGTGATGAGCCGTGTCAGCATGTCACGGTCAAGAATATCGCCTTCGATGTGGGTGGATAGATGGGCGAATTCGGGGGAAAGCGGCCGTAAATCCAATGTCAACAGTTTGTTCGTGCCAGATTGGCTCAGTTGGGTCAGTAACGCTTGTCCAATTTCCCCAACCGCGCCCGTGATTAAAATTACTTTTTTACGCATAAGAACTCCTTACTAATAATGAATAATGAATTGAGAATAATTAATAATGAATGGGGGTCACGCGACCCATTAACAATTCATTATTAAAAATTCATTATTCATTATTACTCTCTTCTTCTTCCCCTGCCAACACCTCATCCACCGCTTCTTTTGGCGATGTGCCGACGGTGATGAAGGTGAATCCATAGCCGCGCATGACGCGCCGCTCGCTCTCTTTGTCCATTTCGGCTACGCTGAGATGGTAACGCATGTCGCGGACGACTTTTGCCAGCACGTCATCCACATCATCGCGCAAATCTGCCACGGCCGTTTGTGCATTATCATACGCTTTGTCGGCGGGGCGGATGGCATCGTGTGATGCTTGTGCCGCGCCGCGCAACGTCGTAATTTCGGCGGCCGATGGGTCTAACAGCGGCGCGTATCCAGCCGCCACCGCTTCCCCATCGCCGTCGATGACATCTTTAGCGTACAGCAGCCACTCGGCATACGGCATCCCTTTCGGCACTTCGCCGCTTTCGGGCAAGCCGTAATAGAGAAGCACATTCTTGTTCAAATCCTGCCGTCGCATCCGTCGTTTCACGCTTTCCCACGCATCGCGCACGCCCCATTCCAGATATTTGAACGCGCGATTTTTCTCGTCAACCACAGTGGAGCGGGCGGTGAGGGTTGCGCTTATCGCGTCCATCGCCGTGTTAAAGGGGGTGTAAGCCGCCGCCGCTTCTGCATGGACAGACGCGCCGATGTAGCTGTCGCCGTCCAGTGCATCTTGGTCGTATGATTTCAACAGGGTGGATAAAACGAGTAAACGCCGCCGATCATTTTCGGGTGCGTCATAACTAATTGCCATAATAAGCCTCCTTGTGGCTGTCAGGAAGTCGGTGTGAAAACACCACTTCCAATAAGTAAATAACACTCAATCAGAGAATTATACCACAAATCAGCAATAATAATGGGTTGCTTTGATGAAGCAAGATAGGTTTCACGGATGCGTGAATCGGGTTTTGATAGAGCAAGACTGGTTTCACGGATGCGTGAATCGGGTTTTGATAGAGCAAGACTGGTTTCACTGATGCGTGAATCG
>CAYSDT010000180.1:0-6298 GCA_964429835.1 uncultured Ardenticatenaceae bacterium
TGAATTAAATAACTGTTCCATATAAAAACAATAAATATCATCTTCAATCAAGTGATAAATCACGTCCAGGGAAAGCGTTAATTGCGCTGTTTTGCCCTCGTATTCAATCATTAACTTAAAACTTTTAGTTTTATCATGCTGAAAGATATCCTGACATATAGCTATTGCTTTTGGACTTATATCAAAGCCGATATATGATGGATATTCTGCAAGTTTTAATTGATTTCCATCACCACAACCATATTCGATTATTGTTGCGACATTGTTACCCTTTACAAAATCGTTGATTATCTCTGCTTTGAATTCTGCAAGCTTGTTGTATGAACCTGCCCCTGAATTTCCCCCTGAATTGTATCTCTGAACCCAATAATTCTCAGACCCAGGGAACGCATTTGGCTTATAAAACATTTTTTTATAAATCTTTTTAGTAATAGATCTAGCAATTCGTATTATTTTAATCATATTCTGGACTCCTTTTCAAGTAACGTGTTGGCTCTCCCGAAAAAAGGTCTGGCGTTTTGACGAAATCATCATTTTTGGGAGCGGTGGATTGAACAGGCTTGTTTTGCATGATTTTACACTTACAATTCCTATTTGTGGAGCGATTTTTCGCTAATTTTCAAAACGCTATGTTTGATGTTTTTTTCGATTTTCAAAGTATTGCTTCACAATAGAATCCAGCAAACGGCCGTTACCCGCCCCCATCCCGTTTTAATTGCTAAATAAATGTATATCCGCACATGATTTCATGTTTAAGGGGTGGTGCAAAACGGCCGTTGTTCCCCTACATCTCCGTACCTAGCTGATAAACATTTCTTAATTCTGCTATAGACTCAACATTCATAATCGCATCTTGGATAGCATATAACATATCTACATTATCTACCTCACGAATTTCAGGTAATAATGCTAACCCTTCCATGCCAAACTTTAAATTCAGCCCTAATTTGCAACCACTAAGCAATCCGCGCCGCGTATCTTGTTGCCCACGTTCAAGCCCGCGTTCCATTCCACGTTCAAGCCCTTTGCTATATCCAATTCTTTCCGCATTCGTTACATAAGCCATTTTATATGTTTCCTCATAACTGGTTATATCTTCTGTTAATTTCTTTTCCAACTCTGGCGGCAAAGCCATCATCCAATCTATATAACGATATAACGACAGAATCTTCTCTTTGCTGTAACCGCGTTTGTACAACATTTTTGTCAGGCGGAACTTTATTTTGTACCGCGCATCAGCCTGTCTATGCGTCGCTTTTGTTTGCAAATGGGCTAAAAGCACTATAGCAAACGGATTAGCGTTCGTCTCTAATGCAATCATATCATAATCCAGCAACTTTATGATGGAATAATCAAAGCGCACTTTTGTGTTCCATAACGCTGATTCGTAATGGTCGGGCCGCCACTTTTTGCTTTCATCAGCATAAATTACAAAAGTGGCAACTTTACGGCCGCATCTGTCAAAAATACGATACTGATAAACATACATCCGTTTAGAAAAATCGGTTTCATGCTGGCTTTGAACATCTACATGAATCAACACCCATGTTTCTTCTCCTGACTTACGATAAACCTGTACCAGTTTATCTACATTTCGTTCAGTGATGGTGGCTTGGCGAACCACTTTTTGTAACTCTTTGTCTAGAAATGTGTACCCTTTTGACCAATTAATATCAGCATGGACTTCTGGAAAGAAAAATAAAAGAAAATCGGAAAAATACTCTTCAATCGCTTCTTTCCAAGGGCTGTCGTACTCTGTTTGTTTTGGTTCTTCCGCGTATCTTCTCAATATTTCGGGGAGACCTGACAGGTTTTTCAAAGATACTCGTGTAAAACAAGAGGCCTTGATGAAACCTGTCAGGTCTTTACCCCAAGTTATTGAGATGTTACTCCTCCGCTATTATTTGACTTTTCATATTTCCATCATCGCACGCAACTGAGAAATCAACATCCCCGTCGCCACCTTATTACGGCCGCCACCCGGAATAATAATGTCTGCGTACCGCTTGCTTGGTTCTACAAATTCAAGGTGCATCGGCCGTACCGTTTCCAGATATTGCTTCACCACTGAATCCAGCGAACGGCCGCGCTCTTCCATATCCCGCTTCAACCGACGAATAAAGCGTACATCTGCGTCTGTGTCCACATACAATTTAATATCCATCAGGTCTCGCAAACGGCCGTTTGTCAAAATCAATATCCCATCCACGAAAATAATCGGGCTAGGTTCAACCAGTTCCGTCTCCTCACGGCGACGGTGTAATGTGAAATCATAGATCGGCATCTGGATGGGACGACCAGCCAATAATTCCTCAACATGGTGAATCAATAAATCCGTATCCAGCGAATTGGGATGATCATAATTAACCTGAGACCGCTCTTCAAGCGATAAATGAGGAGAATCCTTGTAATACGCATCATGAGGAAGATACGCGATTTTTTCTGCCCCGACCGAAGCCAGCACCGTGCGGGCAACCGTCGTTTTACCAGAAGCCGTCCCGCCTGCCGCACCAAATACAATTGGTTTTTGTTTCATATCCAATTTCTATCCTTTATACTATTTCACACCTACAAAAAAACCCCAGCAATGCCAGGGTTATTTGTGTTGAGCCATCTAAGAGAGTCGAACTCTTGACCTACGCATTACGAGTGCGTCGCTCTACCAACTGAGCTAAGATGGCAACGGGCAAAATTATAGCAAGGGGCAACGCGAAAGGCAATGTTTTCGATCCATTCCACAAGGCGGGTATAATCAGCCGCTTAAAATCAAAAAGGAGAAATAAAACTGAATTTATGACAACAGACGAACTACAATCAACGAAGAAAAAGCGCACCTTGCGCGAATATGGCGGCATTACTCTACGCGGCATAGCGATGGGAGCGGCTGACATTGTTCCTGGCGTTTCTGGCGGGACGATGGCATTGATTCTCGGCATTTACGAAGAGCTAATTGAATCTATTCGCGCCGTTGGGCAGCCCGAATTATGGCGGGCAATTATAAAATTCCGCGTTAAGGATGTTTTCAAAATCGTCAACTGGGAATTCCTGTTGGCGGTGGCGACGGGTATCCTTATCGCCATCTTAACCTTGTCACAAGGGTTGGAATATGTACTAAAAACATACCCTGTTTACATTTGGAGCTTCTTTTTCGGGCTGGTACTGGCATCGGTTTACACCGTCAGCAAGCAGGTGAAACATTGGGCGGTCACATTGGGCGTGGCTGTCGGCGCAGGAGCGATTGGCGCGTATATTTTGGTAGGCGCAGTGCCAGCGCAAACGCCGACGACGTGGTGGTTTTACATGCTCAGTGGTGCGTTGGCGATTTGCGCCATGATCCTGCCAGGCATTTCGGGCGCGTTTATTTTGGTGTTGCTGGGCAAATATCTGGATGTATTAACGGCCGTTAATAACAGAGATTTCGTCACCATCGGCTTCGTCGGCATTGGTGCAGTCATCGGTCTTGTCACTTTTGCCCAACTGCTCGGCTGGCTGTTCAAAAAGTATCACGACATGACATTGGCCGTGTTAATCGGCCTCATGCTCGGCAGTTTGCGTAAATTATGGCCGTGGAAAAAGGATATGGAATGGCTGCTTGATGAATTTGGCGAGAAAATTATTCGTCACGGTGAGGTGGTCGTCTCTGTACAAAAAAACATCTTGCCCCCGCACGAAACAACAGGAGACTGGATAGAGATTGGCCTTGCATTCAGCTTGGCAATCATTGGCTTTGTAGCGATTTTGGTTCTAAACCGTGTCGCCACCACTAACGAATAGGTAGTAATCATATGGCATTAGATACCGTAATTTTTGATTTTGATGATACCCTGATCGATTGGTCAGGTTGTAAAGCGACGTGGCCGGAGATGATGGGTACGCATCTTGACCTTGTTGTCGATTATTTGGTGGGGGAGGGGTATGAATTGCCAGAGAAAACGGCCGTTCGTAAACAATACCACGAAACCATCATGGCCGCGTGGGACAACGCCCGCAAAACAGGCATAGCCGTCAGCGTCGGCAGCATCTTTAAGCAATGTCTCGAACTTTGGGATGTCCCCATCGACTCGTTGGCAGCAGTGATGGATGTGTACGCACGGGCAGGTGGCGTTGGCGTGGTCGATGGCGTGGTGTTATACGATGAAACCATCCCCGTTCTTGATTATCTCAAGGCGAATGGGTACAAAATTGGCCTTGTCACCAACTCCATGTCCACCATGAAAATGCGCGATGTAGAACTGCGGGAATATGGCATCATCGACTACTTCGATGCCCGCGTCACCTCTGGCGATGTTGGCTTCATCAAACCAGACCCCCGTATCTACAATCACATCATGGGATTGCTGGATACCGATAAAGACCACGCCATCTTCGTTGGTGATCGGCCAGGTTCTGATATTCTCGGCGCGAATCGTGTGGGTATGCCAAGCGTTTGGATGAAACCCGCACATATCAATTACGACTTAAACGACGCAAAGCCCGATTACACCATCAACAAATTAGACCAACTTCTACCCATTCTTGAAGATAGAAGTTGAAATAGAGAGAGGAGTCGAGGCTTTAGCCGGCTAAAGCCTCGACTCCTCGTTAAATCAATACTTGTGAGGAAAACGATGAGTAAAATAAAACGAAACGATCCCTGTCATTGTGGCAGCGGTGAAAAATATAAAAAATGCCATATGGCAGCCGATAAAGCGGCCGAGCGTGAACAACGTGCATGGAAAGAAGCGGCCAAATTCTTGCGTACCGATCTGCTGCAATTTGCCCAAGATGAGCGATTTGCCCTTGATTTTGCCAAAGCGTTACCCATCTTCTGGGACGGCTTATACGACGCAGACACCGCCGACGAGATGAGCCAAGATGAAGCCGTCCGCTTCATGGATTGGTTCTTCTACGATTACGATTGGACAGACGAAGATGGCAATACATCCCGTCTGATTGAACTATATCGCGCCGAAAAAGCGGAAGATTTAACCCAGGCACAACTGGAAACACTCGATGGTTGGTTGACGGCTGGCGCATTTGGCGCATACACCTTGCTTGATTACGATGGGCAGACGTTGACCGTTTCTGAATTTATGACAAGTGAAGAATTCACCGTTTACGAAAGCGGCGGGCGCGGACAAGTTGACATTGGCGAACTGCTACTGGTTCGCCTGATTCCCGTGCGTGACCGTTTGGAATTTTCCACCTCAGCAGCGTATCTACCCGCCGATGAAATCACCGATTTGGCAGAGAAGTTGGAAACTGCCAAAGAAACGTATATGGAAGAACACCTAGACGCGGATCATGTCGATTTTATGCGCCATAACAACACCATCCTTGTGTACCACGCATTGGAACAGGCCAAAGTGCAAGGTCGCGCCCAAGTCGCCCGTCTAGACGCAGATCGGGATGACAAGAAAATGCAACAAAGGGTCGTCCGCAAAATGCAGCGATACCGTTAAAATAGGAAACGGGGGATGGGAGCGGGTGAACCGATCTATATGATACAATGTTTGCAAGGGAGGCGATGAGTGGCTGACAAAAAAGGAAAAACCCAATGGCATCGTTTGTTGGGGACGTTGTTGGAAGAAACATTGTCTCCTGTGGGGATTACTGTACAAACAGAGATTCCCATCATGAGCAATCCGCCCCGCGCAGATATTTTGCTGTTGCGACGGGAACAGGAAGAGGGTTGGACACCTGCACAATACGGCCGTTTACCAGATGGTGTGCGTGACAGCAGTGCCAAGCACATTTTGTTGGAATTCAAATACACTGAATCCATCAACAAAAAGGCACTATTGCAAGCGTTGGGCTATGATATTTTCTACAAACTTGCACAGCGATTGAATGATAAAGATGTACAGACATTCTTGCTCAGTGCGCGTAAACCCAGAGCCGAGTTCTTACAAACATTTGGGTATCAGGTAGAAGATAAGCGTGGCGTTTATTACAGCACGAACCCGATATTAAAACATCTTCCCATCCTTTCCCTCAACGAGTTAGAGGCTGACGGGCATAATGCTTTTGTTAAATGCTTTGCCAGCCGTAAACGTGAAAAAGAGGATGCCTTTGATGTTTTGGAAGGTGAGAAATTAGATGTCAGTAGTTATCGGTTCGTTACAGGTTTACGGAGATATTGGTTTGATGCTCAAGGAGAAGATCAAATGGACGTGGAATTAACATCAGAACAAGTATTTGCACTGGGAAAGGGTTGGAGCGACATGATGTTGGCTATGATGACACCAGAAGAGCGATTGGCAGGTTTACAACCAGAAGAACGGCTGGCAGGTTTACAACCAGAGGAGCGGCTGGCTGG
>CAYSDT010000181.1:0-6278 GCA_964429835.1 uncultured Ardenticatenaceae bacterium
TTCAATATCAATTGCCGCCGCAAACAACGCCTCATCTGCGTACCAGCCGCCTGTGAGTTGCAAGCCGAGCGGTAGCCCGTTGGCGGCAAAGCCGCTGGGCAAGGTGATGGTTGGCAGCCCTGCGTAGCTCCACGGCAGGTTCATAATTGGGCTGCCCGTGCTGTCCAAACCGTGCGGCGCGGGGCCGGGGGCGGATGGGGACAGCCAAAGCGAAACGGCGTGTTCTTCCATTAAATCGGTTAGATGGGTGCGGAGTTGAAAACGGCCGTTAATCGCCGCCCCCACTTTTTCCGCTTCCGCATCCTTGCCCATTTCATAATGTTCGGCCGTTTTTTCCTGATACAAATCGGGGTAGATGGCGAACCAGTCGGCATGAATTGTCGCCATTTCCGCATCCACCAAATACGCATGACGCGCCGCAATATCATCAAAATCGGGCATGGCGGCGATGGGTTTGATACTCACGCCCGTCTCCTGCAACTGTTTGCAGGTTGCCCGAAAATGAGCCAACGCTTCTTCGTCGGCATATTCCAAATAGCGGCCTTCTGGCACACCAACGGTCAGCGCGGGCGATGGGGGTGTGGTTTCCCAATAGTTCACCATCAATTGAGCGGCGGTTTGGGCAGAAACGGCCGTTTGTGCAAACAATCCCACATGATCCAACGATGGCGACAGCGGCAAAACCCCTGTCTTAGGAATACGGTCGTAGCTCGGTTTATACCCAACCGCGCCACAGAACGCCGCCGGCCGATTGACCGAGCCAATCGTCTGTGTGCCAAGCGTCAACGCCGCCATCCCCGCCCCAACCGCCGCCGCCGACCCACTGCTGGAGCCGCCGGGCGTGTGTTCTGCGTTGTACGGATTGCGCGTCGCCCCCGCGCCAAAATAAGCGAATTCGGTGGTGACAGTTTTGCCCAGAATCAACGCGCCCGCGTTCCGCAACGCCGTCACGCTATCAGCTTCACGCCCCTGAAAAAGTTCAGGTGGCAATTCACTGCCCGCGCGGGTGGTGAAACCATCGACGTGAAAAATATCCTTCACGCCAATTGGGACGCAAAATAACGATGGGCGGTTAGCTGGGTCTGGATATTGTTTGAGCAAAGCGAGGGCTTGTGTGCGTAATCGAGAAAAACGGCCGTTTGGAAAACTACCGTTTTCTGGCACAAAAGCCAACACATCAGGCTCGCGTTCGTTAAAAAACGCCTCTAATTGGTCAAGATAATCAAAAACATCCAACGACCCATCGCGCAAGGACGCGGCAAGGTTAGGCAAAGAGTGATGAAGTGGGAATTGTGGAATCATAAGTATTTAATGTAGGGGCGACCCGCTGGGTCGCCCTTTTTGGCAGATGTACAGGGCGACCCAGCGGGTCGCCCCTACGGGTTAGGGCATTACAATTTGAAAAGGAATCGGCACAAATACGAGGAAAAACAGGCAAAGCGTGCCGATGGCGATCCAGCGGCGTTTCGTGTCGAGCGGCGTGACCATATCCAGCGGTTCAGCGTGGCGACGACCGATGACGAAGAGCATTAAAATCCATAATGCCCATGTGTACGTTTGCGTAAAGACGATAATCGCCGCTAACGCCAAAATGACCGGCCAGAAGAACTTCTCGGCCGTTTTGCCAAACAACACAAATGAAACGTGACCGCCATCCAATTGACCCAATGGTAAGAGATTCAATCCTGTCACCAACAAGCCGACCCATCCCGCCCACGCAACCTGATTCAGCGAAATATCCATCCCATTTGAGGGCAAAATTTGCCCGTGAATGAGGTATTTCATCGCCAAATAGAGCAGTGAATTACCTTCGGCAAGATAGCCCGTTGTCGGCAACGGCAGTACGGGCGAGGTGGCGATGCCGTACCAAAGAATTGGCAGGGCAAAAATCATGCCCGCCAATGGGCCAGCCGCGCCGACATCCAGCAATGCGCGTCGATTTTGCACCCGCGCTTTCAATTGAATAAACGCGCCCATCGTGCCGATAAGCGAGTATTGGGTTGGCAAAGGGATGAAAAAGGGAAGGCTGACGGGGACTTTATGGTAGCGGGCGGCGAAATAGTGGCCGAGTTCGTGTGCGCCCAGAATGGTTAAAATGCTGAGACTATACGGCCAGCCGCTCAACAACCACGCGGGTGAAAAAGTGTAATCAATGTTGGTTTCGGTGTAAAGCGCACCGACGTACAGTGTGGAAAAAATGGTGGCAAGGAAAAGCAGCAGATTGATGAAATAGTGGGAGGTTTTTTCTTTATACACATACGGCATGGCGGTGATGACGGCTGAGCCATACTCGTCTATGTGCATTTCGGGGGTGTAATTAAGGCTGTTAAAGCGTTCGTTTATCTCGTCATAATGGGTGTCCGTTCCGTCGCCGACAAAACGGCCGCGAAAACGGACATATCCATTTTGCGGCAAATCCATCGCCGTTAAGCTGACGATGAAAAAGTTGTCTACCGCATTTCGCAACGCCTGCACGTCGGCGGGCGGGATGGTCGGGAATGGTGGCTGATCGCCTTTTTCTTCATCGGACATCGTAGGATATGGAGTTGATCCGCAGATTACGCAGATTACCGCAGATTATTAGTAAAAGAATCTGCGGTAATCTGCGTAATCTGCGGATTGTTTTTAGCCTGTCTCGCTTTCAACAGCCTCATCTTCATCATCGCCCCAGCTTATGATCCAGATGGCTGTGCCAGCGACCAGTGTGGTGATGATGATGAGCCAAAACCATTGGCTTGTCTCCAAACCGACGTTTCGTGCTTCAAAAATGAGCAGAATGTTCATGCCCAGTGCGAGTACAAGCCATGCTGTCAGGTTGGGGTGATTGGAAACGGCCGTTTTAATTTGATTCATAACTCTCCTTCAGAAGTCGTGTAGGTCAAGTTTGCAAACTTGACCTACGTTAACTGCGATTCAGCCGATCTTCACGCAATACTTTGAGCAAGAATTCCGTATCTTCAGGCTGTGATTCCGTGAGCGCAACTTGCCACGCATGGGGCAGATGCTCTTTCGGCACATCCAGATAGCCGCGTGTCAGGAACAGGTTGCGAACATCATCGGGTGCGTCTTCTGGCAAGAAAACGCTGATAGTTTCGCAAATATGCGTGTCGGCCGACTTTTCAATATCCTCAATAACGGCCGTTGTTGTATCATCAATCGCCTCTGGCGGATAAATGAAAATTTCGTCGATGAAACCCGCCTGCATATCCACGCTCCAGCCGACAACCGTCGTCACTTCCGTGCCGATTTGGCCGATAAAGTAACTACGCTCGCTAAGAGCCATCAATAGATCAGATCGCGACATCTTTATCTTGCCATCGGTTGCTTTTCGAATCAAAAGCAAGACGGACGGAATGTCAGACGGCCGTGCGCGGCGCACTTCCATATTATCAGGCCGATCAATCAATGGAATGTCATCAGGGCGTTTAAGCACGATACCTTTGGAGCCAACCGCCGCCGATGGTGCGGCTTTACTTATCATTGTTGGCTTGACTGGGGCAGCTTTTGTCAGGTCGGGCAAGGTGACAGGCTCAAGTGTTTCGACGGCTGGCAGATGTTGCCACGCCAACTCAAATTGGGAAACCGTGTCATCGTAAAAGCCATTGGTATCAATCACCACATCAGCCATCGCCACTTTGTCTTCTTGCGACGATTGCGCTTTGATGCGGGCGGCGGCATCGGGCGTGGACATGCCGCGACAGACGCGCAACCGTTCCAACTGTTTCGCTTTGGAACAGCGCGTCACCCATACTTGATGGCATAAATCGACCAATGGCCCTTCTAATAGTTTAATCGCTTCGATAAAAATGACATCGCGCTCACTTTCTTTAATGCGTCGGTGAATGATGGCACGGGCGGGGGGATGGACGAGCGTTTCCAATTGGTGCATCGCACCTTCTTTGCCAAAGACGATTTTGCCAAGCACGGGGCGGTTAATACGGCCGTCATCCCGTCGCACACCAGCCCCAAACGCATCCATAATCGCCTGTTGCAAATCCGCGTTGTTGTTCATCAACTCATGCACAATCGCGTCAGCATCAATCGTTTCTGCACCTACATCTTTTGCCAGCCGCATAACGGCAGATTTTCCAGTGGCGATGTTTCCTGTCAGCCCAATTATCACTTTTGAAACTTGTTCACTCATCTGAGAATGTCTCCCATTGCTCCAGTAGCTCGTCTAATTTAGTTTCCGTCTGGGCGTATTCTACGCTTAGCGGTTGTATCTTGTCAAAATGTTGGGATTGTGTCGCCTGCTCTATCGCCAATGTTAATGTGGCGAGGTGATTTTCGGCATCGGTAATCGCTTCTTCCACGCGGTGCAACGCTTCGGCGCGTTTTCGCAATGCGTTTTTGCTAAGCGTCGGCGCGGCGGCGGGGGCGATGGTTTTCGCACGGGTGATGGGTTTCTTTGCTTCCATCACTTGTGCTTTTTCTTTCCGTGCCAAGAAGGTTTGATAATTGATGGGATAGGTGTGCAAACGGCCGTTATCCAAATCCCAAATCTGCGTCGCCAGCCTGTCCACCAAATACCGATCATGCGACACCAGCAAAATCGTGCCGTCGTACTGTTCCAGCGTCGCCTGCAATGTCTCCTGTGATGGAATATCCAGATGGTTCGTCGGCTCATCCAACAGCAGAAAATTCGCCTTCTGTAATGTTAAAAACGCCAACGCCAATCGCCCGCGCTCGCCACCACTAAGCGATTTGACCCGCTTATGCACATCGTCGCCGCGAAAAAGGAAGCGTCCCAAATAATTACGCGCCTCGCTGATGAGCATACTGCTGTTTTCCAACATCTCTTCCAAGACGCTGTTCTCGCCGTTCAAATCGTCACGCGCTTGTGAAAAATAACCGACTTCAAGGCTTGCGCCGCGCTTTAATTCGCCTTCCAGCGGCTCGATTTGCTCCAAAATGGTGCGGAGCAGTGTCGTTTTGCCAACGCCGTTCGGCCCAATCAACGCCGCACATTCGCCCAGCGTCAACGCCAAATCATCCGCCTTGAAAAGCGGGTGATCGGGGTAGCCGATGGTCAAATTTTTACTGCGTAACACTTGCCGCCCGCTGCGATGGGATGCTTTTAGCTGCAAATTGAGGGTCAACGGCCGTGTTGGTCTGGGCAGGGCGTTGATGCGCTGTTGCAAATCGCCCACGCGGTCGGCAGGGCGTTGCATACTCAACGTCGTCGTCAATTGCAGCCATCCTTTGCTTTTTAAGGTGTGCAATGCGCCAATTCCGCCAGCATGAATCGCTTCCACTTCGCGGCTCAGGCGACTGAGCTTGCCCTGTGCCATCTGCGTGCGTTGCCCCGCGATGTTGCGCCGAATGTAATCCATCTCTTTGTCCAGCCGTTCGCGTAAATCCTTATGTTCGATGAGTTGGCGTTCCCATCGCTCCTCACGCTGATGCACATACGCGCTGTAGTTGCCGCGATACTGTTCCATCCCTGTGCGGCTCATTTCCCAAATCGTGTTCACCACTCTATCCAAAAAGTAACGGTCATGGCTGACGATGAGGACGGCTCCATTCCACAACTTCAGCGTCCCTTCCAACCATTCGATAGCCGCCACGTCCAAATGATTGGTCGGCTCATCCATGATGAGTAAATTGGGCTGTTCAAGCAGTAATTTTGCCAGCAACAGCCGCGTCTTTTGCCCGCCACTGAGATGGGTTACGTCCATCTCCCATTCGTCGGTGTCAAAACCAAGCCCCATCAGCGTGCGACGGATGCGAACGTCGTAATCGTAGCCGCCAGCGGCTTCAAATCGCTCTTGCAGTTTGCTGTACGCTTTGAACTCTTCGTCGTTCAGGTCGCCATCGACCATCGCGCTTTCCATCTGCTCTAAACGCTCGCCGTCAGCAATAATGGCGGCGAAGATGGACTTCATTTCCTCGTAGACGGTGTGTAAACGGCCGTCTTCATAATTCGCAAACGCCTGCGCCGATTCCTGCGTCAAATACCCCATCTTTGCCCCGCGTGACAGATGGATTGCCCCCGCGGATGGCGATACTTCGCCCGCCAAAATCTGGAGCAAGGTCGTTTTGCCGATGCCATTCGGCCCGACAAGGCCGACTTTACCGTCGTTTTGCAGGTTGACGGTGACACCGCTGAAAATATCGACAGCACCGAAGGATTGGGAGACATGATTTGCGCTTAAAATTGCCATAGCGGGCGATTATAACATTGTGAGAGGGAAACGGTATCTTCTTAAAATTCTGGGGAGACCTGACAGGTTTTTTGAAGATACTCGTGTAAAACAAGAGGTCTTGATGAAACCTGT
>CAYSDT010000182.1:0-1655 GCA_964429835.1 uncultured Ardenticatenaceae bacterium
GGGTCTTCCAGTTGTCCCAACGAGCCGCGAATGGCGGCATATGCCATCGCTTGTTCAGATGGAATGTCGCCCAAAAATTGGCGGTCGATGATCTCCATCGCTTCCCGATAAATGGTAAGCCCGTCGTCCGCTGACGCAGGGTCAACCACATCGCGGATGAGGTAGCCCGTGCCAAATGCGCTGACGGTCAGTAAAATGATGAAGAATATGGTGAGTAGGTTACGTTTTTGTGCTGTCATATTATGTTTTACAGCACGGCAGTTAAAACTGCTGCTACAGATGCAAAGTCGGCCTTCGCCGACTAGGTTTTAGTCGGCGAAGGCCGACTTTGCAAGCAACCATAGGTTGCATGTTGCAGCGAATTCATTCGCCGTGAATTATCGTTATATCAAAATCATATCGTTTCGGTGGATAGCGGCCGAACCATAATCATACCCCAGCCGTTCACCGAATTTTGCCGAATGTAGGCCGCGAATTTGGGTCAAATCATCACTATTGTAACGGCTGATGCCGCGTGCCAGTTCCACCCCATCGCTGTTATGAATGCTGATAGTGTCGCCGCGTTGAAAACGGCCGTTTACATCCACAATCCCAGCGGGTAATAAAGAACGGCCGTTTTTCACCAACGCCCGCGCCGCCCCATCGTCAACAACGACATGCCCCGCTGTCTTTTTACCTGCAAAAATCCACTGTTTCCTTCGGATTAACGGCCGTTGGGTCGGTAAAAAGCGCGTGCCAACCCGCTCGCCCGCCGTCGCCCGCAAAATGACGTTGGGCGCACCGCCAGCAGCGATAATCACTTCCACGCCCGCCCGCCGTGCCACGTCGGCCGCCTGCAATTTTGTCGCCATCCCGCCCACGCCCAAGCCGCTTACACTGTCGCCCGCCAATGCGCGTAAGGTTTCGTCAATCGTCTCCACCTCTGGAATCAGCGTGGCGGATGGGTTTGTGCGCGGGTCGGCGGTGAACAAGCCGGGCTGATCGGTCAGCAGCAACAGTAAATCAGATTCGGTCAAAATCGCGGCCAATGCCGACAAATTATCGTTGTCGCCCACCTTAATCTCTTCGGTGGCGACGGCATCGTTTTCATTGATGATCGGCACGATGCGCTGTGCCATCAACGCCTGCAACGCATCTTGTGCGTTCAAAAAGCGGGGGCGACTGGCTAAATCGGCGCGGGTTAGCAAAATCTGCCCCACGTCTATGCCGTAAATCGCAAAAAATCGCTCCCACAACAACATCAGGCGACTTTGCCCGACAGCGGCAAATAGCTGCTTGTTGGCGACGGTATCGGGCAAATCAGGAAAACCCAATCGCTCTTTACCCGCCGCGATTGCCCCCGACGTGCAAATGACGATCTCTTTGCCTTGATGGTGCAGTTCGGCGCATTGGCGCACCAATTCCACAAGTTGCGGCTGGTGCAACACACGGCTGTTATTGGTCAGCACGCTCGTGCCGAGTTTGATGATGATTCGTTTATACATAAGCGAGTGGCAAGTTGCAAGTGGCAAGTCATTACGCCAAAGGCTGGAGTAGAGGCTTCAGCCGGTTTTTTTATTAGGCTTACCGCCTAAAGGCTTGACTCCAATTGTCCATTAATCATTTATACTTGGTTGTCAGCCATTTATACTTGGTTGTCAGCCATTTATACTTGG
>CAYSDT010000182.1:1755-6232 GCA_964429835.1 uncultured Ardenticatenaceae bacterium
CATTTATACCCAGTTGTTAGTCATTTATACCCAGTTATCAGTCGTTTGTACTTGGTCATCAACCAGTTATACCTAACCATCAACCACTTAATTCCACTTATCGGTTCTTCTGCATCCAGTAGGCTTAGCGGGGTTGATCATCGTTTCATCCACTCCACGAGTGTCATTCCCACGAAGATGGGAATTCACCTCTATGGAAAACATGGATTCCCGCCTACGCGGGAATGACAATGGACAAGGCGTACCACTTGCCACTTGCTACTTGCAACTCGCTACTTGCCTGCTTGCTACTTGCAACTTGTAACTTGCCACTCACAAAGTATAATCATGCGTGGCATTTTGCCAACTTACAATTCGATTTATTATCTGGCGCGGCACGGTTCGCGCCCATCCTTTGGAGGATAAATGTCAACATTAAAAGAGCAATTCCCCGCTGGTGTCATCACTGGTGACAAAGTTCAAGAGTTATTTGCGTATGCAAAAGCGAATCAATTTGCGATGCCTGCGCCCAATGTGGCGAATACAAATACGGTAAATGCGGTGATGGAAACGGCCGTTTCTGTCAACGCCCCCGTCATTATGGAATTTTCAAGCGGCGGCGCACAATTCTTTGCAGGCAAAGGGATGAACAATGATGGCTACCAAGCCGCCATCGCTGGTGCAGTTTCTGGCGCACATCACGTCCATCATATGGCCGCTTTGTACGGAGCGCGGGTCATTTTGCACACCGATCACGCCGCCAAAAAGCTGCTTCCGTGGATTGATGGCATGTTGGACGCTGGCGAAGCGTTCTACAAAGTGCATGGCATCCCGCTGTACAGTTCGCATATGCTCGACTTGTCCGAAGAAACATTGGAAGAAAACATCGCCATCTGCCAACGCTATCTGGAACGCATGAGCAAAATGGGCATGACGCTGGAAATTGAACTCGGCATCACAGGTGGCGAGGAAGATGGGGTAGACAACAGTGAAGTGGACGTGTCCCGCCTGTACACGCAACCTGAAGAGGTCGCTTATGCGTATGAAGAGTTGATGAAAGTGAGCGACAAGTTCACCATCGCCGCCGCTTTTGGTAATGTGCATGGGGTGTATAAGCCCGGCAATGTCGTGTTGACTCCCAAAATTTTGGACAATTCGCAGAAATATGTGCAAGAAAAGTTCGGCACGGCCGAAAAGCCGATCAATTTCGTCTTCCACGGTGGATCAGGCTCTGAATTAGAAAAAATCCACGAAGCCCTTTCCTATGGTGCAGTCAAAATGAACATCGACACCGATTTGCAATGGGCATTCTGGGATGGTGTGCGTGCTTATGAGGCTAAAAATCACGGCTATTTACAAGGGCAAATCGGCAACCCCGATGGTGATGATAAGCCAAATAAGAAATTCTACGATCCGCGCAAATGGTTACGCGCTGGCGAAGATGCGTTCGTCGCTCGCTTGACGCAGGCGTTCAAAGATTTGAAGAATGTGGACACGCTGGGGTAAGGGGGTTTGGCAACACCAAACCCGTACAGTAGGGGCTTGGCGTTGCCAAGCCCTGCCTCATAAAAATAGAGAGTAGAGCCGCCCCGCTGGGGCGGCTTTTTTTATTCCCGTCCGCCCAAATATCCTAAAAACAGTCCAATCGCCAACCCAATCAGCCCGAATCCTGCCAATTTCCCTTTTTGTTTGCTGGAAAACGGCCGTTTTAATTCAGGTTCATAAAATATGTGGTAGCCCAACACCGCAAGAATTGTAAAGATGGTTTACCGATTTTTGAACCATGCGCGAGTTTGGGTGTATTTTCACAATCCATCGGTTAAAAACCGATGACTGACACAGGAAACGCGCTGAAAGCGCGTTTAGAGCAGCCCGCTTTTAGCGGGCTTTGTTTATCAGGCATCGGTTTTTAACCGATGCCGTTTCTTTGTTCTCATTTTTTCGGAACAAGGTCAATCTCCGCTATTATCGTTCTCTGGCATCATTTCCTTAAACGGTTCCGTCACAAATTCAACCACGCTTACGCCGCGCTCCGTCACCGTCACATCGGCACGATAGGTGACTTCCTGCACTTCAACTTCAATTTCGTATTCACCCGGCCGTATGTCAGCAAAAACGAAATTTTCCGCCCAGCCCGCATCGGGATTGACTGAGCCGCGTCCCGTCGGGTCTTCCAAATAACTCCACGTCGTCAATGCTTCATGCCCCGTCTCTTTTTCCGTCAGAACCAGTTCCACACCTTGCCACGGCCAGCCGTTGGGGTCAACCAATCGGCCAACGATAACGCCGCGTGTTGCGCCAGGATCGATCCATAGCATTGGGTTTTGGGTCGCATCGAATGCGTTTTCGCCGACACGCACTTCAAAGTGCAGATGGGGTGCAGTTGCCGCGCCGCCAAAGCCAACTTGGGCTAATTCGTCGCCTGTTTCTACGCGGTCGCCAGCGTCTACCTTTAGCTCCAAAACATGACCGTAGACGGCGTAAATGGGCTGCCCCTGCCACTGTTCGTCCAGTTCCAGAACGACGAGATGGCCGTACCAGTCACAACGCCAGCCGTATAGTTCGGTGTAATCATCCTGTGCGGTGACGATGGTGCCATCGGCGACGGCAATAACGGCCGTTCCCATCCCCTCAGCCACATCGACCCCATTGTGCAGTAAATAACGGCCGTTTGCATCCCAGCCATACGGAAACCATTTGTTGATCAACAGCCGCCCACCGCCTGTCAGCGGTTTAGACATGATGAAATGGGGTTCAGCAACGGCCGTTTCTGGATCGTCCGATTCTGGACGCGGCCACATCTTTGCAGGCAAATAATTGCGAATATATTGTGGCTTTAATGGCGCGGGATCAGGGCAAGTGCGGTCAATAACGGCCGTTGGTTGCATTGTCGGTTGCGCCGTCGGCGTGGGCGATGGCGTGGGCAACATGGTTGCTGTCGGTTGGGGTGTTTCGGTGGGGGGGATGGTTGTTGAAACGGCCGTTTCTGTTTGCGTAGGCGATGGTGTGTACGTCTTTGTTGGCAACATGGTTGCCGTCAATGTTGTTGTGGGCATGATGACCGCATTTTCCAAAGCCAACGGCCGTTTCCCAGATTGCCATACGAGTAAAACGGCCGTTAATCCAATCGACACCAGCACAAAAAACCCAAGTCGTAACTTATTCATCAGCCGCCACTTCTTCTACAATTACATCATCACCCTGATTACGTCGCAACCACGGCAGCAGCACCATCATGCGGCTCGGCTGCTCAACTTCAGGTTCACCATCAACAGGTTCGGGCATGATGGGCAGGTAGACGGTGAATGTTGTTCCCACGCCGACCTCGCTTTCCACTTCGATTTTGCCCTGATGCGCGTCAACAATCCATTCCACAATCGACAATCCCAGCCCCGATCCGCCTTGCGCCCGCGCCCGCGCTTTGTCCACGCGGTAAAAACGGTTGAAAATATAAGGCACATCTTCTTCGGGGATGCCGATGCCGCTGTCGCTGATGACCAGTTGTGCCATTCCGTCCGCTTGCGACAAGCTCATATCGACTGTGCCGCCAGCGGTTGTGTATTTGATGGCGTTATCTACCAGATTGATCATCACCTGATCCAATCGGTCAGGATCGCCAATCACAGCTACCTGATCGATCTCTTTGACCGCCAGTGTGACCCGTGTTTTCTTTTGCAGTACCCGCATTTTGCGGAACACCTCAAAAAAGAGGTCGTCAAGTTGCACCCGTTCTTGTCGCATGGGCAAGCCGCCCGTGTCGGCGCGGGCGAGCAGCAATAAATCGTCTACCAATCGCCCCATCCGTGCCGACTCTTCTTGAATGACCATGATTGATTCGTCGTCATATGTTTTGGCCTGACGCATGAGATCGGCGTTGCCGCGAACGGCCGTTAATGGGGTGCGTAATTCGTGCGAAACATCGGCCAAAAATTGCTGTTGTGCGCGTAACAGTCGTTCCATCCTGTCCAATGTTTGATTGATTGCCGTCGCTAAATCGCCAAAAATATCAGGGCGGTCGCTGTCTGGAATACGCTGCCCAAACGAGCCGCCATCACCCAATCGTTGCGTCGCTTCCAAAATTTCATCCAGCGGGTTAAGCAGGCGCGGCGTGAGCAGATAGGCAAGAAATATCGCAATTGCCGCTGAAATAACGCCGATATAGCGCATATAGCCGATCATATTCATCGACATCTCTTTTACACGATACGCATTGATAACAACGGCTCGTTCAGGAGTGTAGGCGTAAGGTATGCCCTTTGCGTTGGCATCAATATATTCCGCGACAATTTTTTCAGCCTCTTCCATTTCCACGCCATACCTTGCCACCGCACGTTCAAGAATATATTGGGGCATGGCGTATGAAATCCCTGTCAGAATGACAAAGGTAAGGGCAAAAATAACAGCGTACATGAAGAGTTGTTTACGATGTAGGGACATTTTAATAGTTAATAACGAACAATTAATACTTAATTATTAACAATTCATTATTCATTATTAT
>CAYSDT010000183.1:0-6204 GCA_964429835.1 uncultured Ardenticatenaceae bacterium
ACAAACGAGACGGCGATGATATACATCCAAACGGTGCTTCCAAGCGGTGCTGTGCCAAAAATGCGATTCATAAAACTGGCATGGGTGAACATAATTTGCAGTAAAATCATGAGAATCACACCGCCAATCAGCCGTTTATTGGAAAAAAAGCCAACTTCGCTTAATGTATGGCGAAAACTGCGGGTATTGAACAGGAAGAATATCTCACCGAAAACGATGGCATTAACGGCCGCCGTCTGAGCAACTGCCAAATCGCCAATACCGTCCATCACTTGTATATACACAAGATAAACTGAGAAGATCAGCATTACGCCAACGATGATAATGAACTTCATCATTCCCTGCGCGATGAGGGGTTCATCTGGGTCTCTGGGTTTTAATTTCATCAAATCAGACTCTTTTGGTTCAAAAGCCAGCATAATGCCTAGCAAAACGGCCGTTACTGTGTTAATCCATAAAATCTGCAACGGCATAATCGGCGCGGCTTTCCCAAAAATCAATGCCAGTAAAATCACACCCGCTTCGGCGACATTGGTTGGCAATGTCCAAGTGATGAACTTGACGATATTGTCGTAAACGCCGCGCCCTTCTTCGATAGCATCCCGAATCGTGGTGAAGGTGTCGTCGGTTAAAATCATATCGGCCGCTTCTTTGGACACCTCCGTGCCAGTGATGCCCATCGCCACGCCGATGTCAGCTTGGCGCAAGGCGGGCGCGTCGTTTACGCCGTCACCCGTCATGGCAACCACATACCCTTGCGCTTGCAAAGATTTAACCAATTGTAATTTTTGTTCGGGGGCAACGCGGGCAAAGACACTGGTTCTAATCGCTTTATCGTCAAAGGCTTCCCCTTCCAATGCGGCTAGGTCAGAGCCGTTGATGGCGTGCAGTTTGAATTCAACGCCGTGCATTTTTGCTTCGGCTGGTGCCCATCCATCGACAAGTTGACCAGCGATGGCTGTTGCCGTATCAATATGATCGCCAGTGATCATTTTGACACGAATGCCTGCTTTGTAGCAGTCGTAGAACGCTTCTTCAATGCCTGGTCGCGGCGGATCGATCATCGCTTGCAGGCCAAGAAAGGTGAGGCCAGAGGCGACATCATCGTGAGTAACGGCCGTTGTCCCCATGGGCATCTCTTTGCTGGCAAAAGTCAACACGCGCAACCCTTTATTTGCCATTTCAGAAATATCGGCTTCGACTGTTTCTGTTGATATGGGGATGGGTTGGAGATCGGCATTAACGGCCGTTTTGCATCGTGGCAATACGCTTTCCACCGACCCTTTAATGTAAACAATTGGCGATTTTCCTTCGCCCCGTTGGTGCAAAGTTGCCATGTACATATAGGCAGATTCAAACGGAATCGCATCTAGGCGGGGCAAAATTTGCAGCAGATCATCGGCATAAAATCCCGCTTTATTTGCCGACGTAATCAACGCACCCTCCGTTGGATCGCCTTCTACGCGCAAGCCAGTATCTGTCTGACTTAAACGGGAATCATTGCAAAGCAATCCCGCTTTCAAAATTTCAGTGAGCGTTGCGCTTGATTGCAGCTCAATCTGTTCTCCCGCTTGATTGAATTCGCCCTCCGCCTGATAACCTACGCCTGATAAATCGTACCGTTGTCCACCCGCTCTAATTTGCGTAACCGTCATCTCATTCTGTGTCAGCGTTCCCGTTTTATCGGAACAAATGATGGATGTACTACCCAATGTTTCCACGGCTGGCAATTTGCGAATAATCGCTTTTTTGCTTGCCAGACGAGTTACGCCTAATGCCAAAATGACGGTGACAACGGCGGGCAGACTTTCAGGAATACCAGCGACGGCTAAGGAAACGACGGTTAAAATCAGATCATGCCCAGCTTGACCGCGCAGCCAGCCAAATACAAGCGCAACCGCCGAAATACCAATAACCACCATCAGCAGCACATGGCTGAAACCATTAATTTTTCTAGTAAGCGGCGTTTCCAAAATATCGGCTGAGGTAATCATTTCGTTGATGTGGCCGATTTCTGTTTGATCGCCAATTTTGGTGACAATGCCTACACCTGTGCCATAGGTAATCAAGGTTGAGGAGTAAACAAGATTGGTACGGTCGGCCAGTAATGTGTCAGCAGCAAGCGGCTCTGTCTGCTTGTGGACGGGCAGCGATTCGCCCGTTAGCGCAGATTCATCTACCTGCAATTCCCGCATTTTTATTAAGCGTAAATCGGCGGGGGTTTTGTCACCTGATTGCAACATCACGACATCGCCAGGAACCAATTGGTCAGCTTGAATCTTCTGCGTTTTCCCCTCACGCACGACGGTGGCTTCCATATCCATGCTTTTAGACAACGCATCCATCGCCTTTAACGCCTTAACTTCCGCATAAAACCGATGATGGCATTGGCAAGCACGATGATGAAAATGACTCCCGCTTCTATATATTCGCCCAGATACAACATGAGCAGGAAAGCGACGATTAGAATGTAGATCATGGGGTCTTTGAACTGGTTGATGAACAGTTGTAACGGGCTTTCCCCTTTGCCCGTTGTCAACACATTTAACCCATACTCTTGATGGCGATGTTCAACTTCGCTTGCCGCCAATCCGCGCTCTGAATCAACATTGAGTTGCTTCAATGTGTCTGAAATAGATAAAACATGCCAGTTTTCTGTATTTTTGTCAGTCATTCCTTGTTTTCTCCTACGATGTATTCATGAAAGTTTTTCATTTTTTCGTTTTGGCAGAATTTTAATACTTTGGACATGGCTCATTTTATGCGAAATGATCTTTGCAGTTTAAGGGCGACCACAAGGGTCGCCCCTACGATTCCCTTCCTGTAGGGGCGACCCTTGTGGTCGCCCAATACGACAATGAATTGTAAAGATGATTTTTCTTGTTTTGAACCATGTCATACTTTAATATATGATGATTTCTTGATATAAAAAGCGCGACACTATATTTCCACATCTTACTACACCTTACACTACGGGTGCAAGACAAACTTCAAAAATTTGGCATGGTTCATTCTATGTGAAATGATCTTTACAGTTTAAGGGTGACCACAAGGGTCGCCCAATACGACAACGCATTGCAAAGATGATTTTTCTTGTTTTGAACCATGTCAAAAATTTCCGTCAACAATAACGGCAACACTAAGTCAACCAAACCCCATCGTGTCTGAGTTTATAAACGTGTGCCTTACCATATCGCCGAAAAAGTTGGATTTTTGGCTGCAACTTTTTTCGGCGACCTCATTCCTTCGGAATGAGGATTTATTTAATCTCCAAACTTCTGATTGTCATTCTCGCGTAGGCAGGAATCCACCTCTCTGGGAAATATGGATACCCGCCTTCGCGCGGTATGACAACTTTAGGGTTTTTATTTAATCCCCGTTCTTTAACGGCCGTTATCAATCAACCTCAGCAGCTATCGCCCGACGTTTGAATAGTTTCACAATTTCCAACACCCACAAAACCACAGAGCCAAGTACAAAGGCAAGTGTCCACTGCTCAAAGGTAAGTGATGTCGTCTGCAACCCTTTTTGCAAGAACGACAGTTCTGTCGCAATGAAAAGCATCACAAACGAGAGTCCAATACGCCAGAAGAACTTTCCACCAATCAAAAATTCACGACTGAAAATCGTTTCCGTGCGACTGCGGCTGCTTAGAGCCACATACATATGAATAAATGACAAGGTGGCGAAAACCATCGTCCATGCTAATACTGAATTGTTAGTAAAGTCATTACCAACAACCATCCATGAAGCTAACAGCGGCATTATGGCGATAAACAAACCGACAAAGGCGTATTCCATTGCTCGGCTGCGTCCCATAATTTTTTCGTCACTCTGTCGTGGTTTGCGTTTCATCAGGCCGGGTGATGATTTGTCCATACCCAACGCCAACGCCAACGGCACATCAACAGCGAAGTTGATCCATATGATTTGCGAAGCGGTCAGCACCACGCCGCCGGCAATGTTAAACGCCGACGCACCGACAAACATGATGATGTATCCCATCAGCGTCGTCAGTTGGAAGCGCAGGAACTTCATCAAATTGTCGTAAATCGAACGTCCCAATTCAACGGCCGTTATTATCGTAGCGAAATTGTCGTCGGTCAGAATCATCACCGCCGCTTGCTTGGACACTTCTGTGCCAGTGATGCCCATCGCAATGCCGATGTCGGCCGTTTTCAAGGCAGGCGCGTCATTCACGCCGTCCCCCGTCATTGCCGTGATTTGCCCGCGACGTTGCAGCGCGGTCACAATTCGCACTTTATGCTCTGGAGTAACACGGCCGATTACGCCGATATGATCCAGGTTTTTCACCAACTCCTCATCGCTCATCGCGTCTAAATCGTGACCAGAAATGGCATCGCCAACGATGCCCAATTTCCGCCCGATGGCTCCAGCCGTAATGGCGTGGTCGCCAGTAATCATACGCACTTCAATGCCCGCCGCGTGGGCGATGGTGATGGCATCTCTCGCTTCTGGGCGCGGCGGATCGACAATGCCGACCAAACCGACCAGCGTCAAATCACTCATCAACGCTTGCAAATCGGCCTCTGGATCGAAGCTATCCGCGTCTAAATCCCGTTCGGCGACGGCAATTACGCGCAACCCTTCAGAACCCATCCGCTCATTTTCTTCCAACGCTTTCGGCAGCGCGTCGGCCATCGTGTACAGCTTTTCGCCCCAGCGCATTTCGCTGGAAAGTGAGAACAGCACATCTGGCGCACCCTTCACATACGCACGCACGATGGGTTTCCCGTCGGCGTTGACCATGTGATGGAAGGTCGCCATATATTTATAATCGGAATCAAACGGCACTTCTGCCGCACGCGGGTATCGTTCGCGTGTGCCGCTGATACTCAAGCCGCCCTTCGCTGCCAACACGACCAACGCCCCTTCCGTCGGGTCGCCGACTAGCTCTTCTTCATGCACAGTCGCGTCGTTACACAAGGCGAGGGGGAGCATGACGGGTTCTAGTGGCACTTCGCCCAATCCGCCGATGCTTTTGATGTTTCCTATTTCAGAGTACCCCACACCGCTGACGCTGTACCGATTGCCGCCGTAGACAAGTATCGTGGCGGTCATTTTATTCAAGGTCAACGTGCCTGTTTTGTCGGAACAGATCGCCGAAGTTGATCCCAGCGTCTCTACGGAGGAGATTTTCTTGATGATTGAGCCTGCGTCGGCCATCTCTTGCACACCGAGCGAAAGCAATGTGGTTACGACGGTCGGCATTCCAGTTGGAACGGCCGCAATCGCAATTGCAATCGCTAAGACAAATAAATCATCTCCAGCCACGCCATTAGACAGACCAAAGCCGATAACGAGTACCATCGCCGCCACAGCAATGTAGCCCAGCACTTTGGTCAAATCATCAATTTGCTTTTGTAATGGGGATTTTTCTACATCAACGGCATCCAACATGCCAGCGATACGGCCGATTTGCGTTCCCATCCCCGTGGTCGTCACCAGCAGTTCGCCTGTGCCGCGTGTCACCAGTGTATTCATATAAGCGACATCAAAGCGGTCGCCGAGTGGCACACTTTCACCGTCAATCGTGGCGATGTTTTTGGAGACGGGCTGGCTTTCGCCTGTCAATGCAGATTCTTCTATTTCCAATGTGGCGGCTTTCAATAAACGGCCGTCTGCGGGAATCAAATCGCCGGCTTCAACCAGCACAATGTCGCCAGGAACCAGTTCGGATGAATCAATCTCGGCCAGCTTTCCATCACGGCGAACCCGTGCCTGCACTTGCAGCATCTTCTTTAAGGCGGCGACGCTGGCTTCGGCTTTGCCTTCCTGTCGGTAGCCGAGAACGGCGTTGAACAGGGTTAGGGCGATGAGAAAAGCGGCCGTTGAATAATCCTGAATCAGAAAGCTGAGAACCGCCCCCGCCAACAGCATAATCTGCATATAATCTGAGTATTGGCGCAGGAACTGTTTCCAGCTTGGCTCTTTCGCCTTTTCAGCGAGTTCGTTACGGCCGTATTTTACAGTCCGCTGCTCAATTTCCGCGCCGCTCAACCCTTGTTTCGGGTCAACTTCCAGTCGTCCAGTCGCTTCTTCCCCGCCCAGCCGATACCACTCAACTTCTTTTATTTCCACTGTGTTCACATCTTTTTCTGCCATTTGCTTAACCCCTATGAAAACAGCAATAAAGCACACAACAATTTGCGTACCTTATTGCTGTTTTTATACGTTATCCTA
>CAYSDT010000184.1:0-6191 GCA_964429835.1 uncultured Ardenticatenaceae bacterium
GCCGACTTCGCAATCGTAGGCGCGAATTTATTCGCCAGCTGAAATGAAACAACCCGATTGACAATTGATAATTGTTCAGACGCGGCGTGTACATTGTACACGCCGCGTTTTTGTTTCCCGTCCCTCTGGTTTGGCGGTATACTTACGACCAGATATGAGCAGTAACGACCAGAATTCCCCACAATTTACACCCCGCACATCCTCAGTCAAGCCCATCGCCTCCGCGCAATGGAACGAAGGGCAGAACACGGCCGTTTATAAAACCTTTTTCACCCTGCCCGCCACCCTCTTGCAAGGATACCAAAATCTGCTCACCAGCATCGGCGGTAAAACGCCAGAAGACGCATTTCCCGAAGGGACATGGCAATTTTATGTAAACTACGCCTTGCGCGAAGACACCGCCCGCCACGCGACTGAAACGCATGGTTTCGATACCCTGTTTAACCAGCGCAACATCAGCCTGCACCAGCAAGATCGCATGACCGCGTGGGCGATGGCGGCCATCACCATTCTGCACGGCTACGATGATCTGCTCAAAAATGAATGGCGCGAGCGGGTGTACACCGCCATCGCCGCTGAGTTAGCAGATGAAGCATTGCTGTCTGTCGATGGCATTTATCGGCGATGGGAGTTGCAACGGCCGTATCGTCGTGGGCATGATGCCAAGCCGCATCATAGCTACGCCCGCTATCGGCGCGACCAGTTTGACCGTTTTTTGGAAGCGGAGATGGACAAATTTACCCCTGAACAGCAGCAAGAGTGGGTGATGCGTGTGCGGTTGGCGGCTCAACAACAGTTGACGGCGTATCAGGCGCAGTTGTCCATTTTGGCGTATTTAGAGCCGCATTTACATGAGGAAGTCAGAGTGCCGTTTTCCCTCTCAGACACACAACTTGGCATTATTTACGGCGGGCAATACTACCTGTTGCCCATCCACGACCCCACGACGGGCGCGGCGCAATCGGTGCAGACCGTGCGGGCGCAAATTGGGGCGATATTGGCTGATGCGGAGGTGGATAACGGCCGTTCGTCAAACGGACGCTCGTCCGTACATCTCATGGGCATGGCACGCATCAAGCGGGCGCAATGGCCGACCATCACCCCGCAACTGAATGGTGAATTGCGCGATGGGCTTGCCCAATTGCGGATGGCACCGATTTTGTTGAATTTTGATAAACGGCCGTTTCACCGCCCCCTATCCCACATCCGCCAAGCCGAACGGGGCATTGGTGACCACGCCATGACCATTTTCGATACCGGCAGCAGCTTCGTTTTTGACCTGTCGCACATCTTTTTTGATGGCACATGGGGAGCCGCGCTGGCGGAAATTATCAGCAGTGAGGCCGCCGCGTGGGCGGCTTATTTGCAAGCCACCCACGCCACTGTTGTCGCACAAACAGAACGGGCGATGGAGCCGTTGTCTTTGCCCGTTCACCGTGCCGATTGGGATGTGCTGGAAGCACAGACGCGCATCATCACGGAAGCATTTGCGGAGTCGGAGATCGTCGAATTCAAGCAAATTCGCCGCTTGCGACGGCTGTTCAAGCAAGAGGAGCGATTGCGTCGCTTTACGGTTAATGATATTTTGACAGTCTATCGCGCCCTGCACGCGCTGGCGTACAAACCAAGCGGGCAGTTGATGCAAATTTTGGGGAAATTAGCGGCAAAAGAGACTTCAGATGGGGTGATTCATGCGGCAATAACGGCCGTTAATCAAAGCGGCGGCGAAAACCCCGCCATTCTCATCCCCGTCGATGCCAGTCGGATTATTCCCCGCGAGCGCGTCCACCCGCTCACCCTTTCCATTCCCGTTACCGACCCCGATTTGCTGTTATTGCACGAGAAAACCATGCAAGCCGCCACGCACGATGACCCATTATTCGCCGCTTACCGAGAGCAATATCTGGCTGTTTTGGCTACATTGGGGCAAGATTTAAGCCAATTAAAAGAGGATGCCATTCGTGGCACGACGGACAGCATTGGCGCAATCAAATTGATGGCGCACTTGCCAAAGGGGGTGCAGCGATTGCTTGATAAAATTCCCAACCGTATCGCTCTGTTGAATGACATCATCAAAGGGCGGGAGGTCTTTTCTAACGTCGGCGCAGTCGCCCCCAGCAGTTCGTTGACCCGTTTTATTACGGCTAAAGATGACAATGAAAATAAGCTGTTGGCGTGGGGCGTGTTGACTGACGCTGAACACAATATGCGCTTTAGCTTGCGCGATTTTCGGCCGCATGTGGCCGCGTTGGTGGCGAATGGGTATCAGGAATTGGCAAATCGCATCACTCAAGATTATTTAGACAGCTACGCCGATGGCTTAAACCGATTTATTCGAGAATTATTACTGATTGGGAATAAGAACTAGGAACGGCAATTGTCAATTGTTAATGGTCAATTGTCAATTGTCAATGACACGGCAGATAAATCTGCTGCTACATTTGCAAAGTCGGCCTTCGCCGACAAAAACTCAGTCGGCGAAGGCCGACTTTGCAGCCGTAGCCGCGAATTTATTCGCTAAAATAAATGAAACGTACTTACCCCCGTTGACAATTGTCAATTGATAATTAACAATTGACAATTTCTTTATGAAAGAACAAAACGACCCCCTCATCGGCCGTCAACTGGCTAATTTCAGGATTGACGGCCTCATCAAGCCTGGCGGAATGGCACTGGTCTATTACGGCCATGATGTGATGCTGCAACGCCCTGTTGCCATCAAAATCATTGAGGTTGATGAATTAGCCAACCCCGCCACAGCAGATCGCTTTTTGCAAGAAGCGCGGGTGGTCGCCGCGTGGTGGCACGAACACATCACCCCCGTTTATTACGCCGACAGAGAAGGATCGCTTTACTATTTTGTGATGGAATACATCAACGGCCTTGACCTGATGGATTTAATCGCCCGCTATGGTGAGGATGGCGAACTGATCCCCCACGCAGATGTGTTGCGTATCGGGGAAGCGGTCGCTGAGGCGTTGGATTATGCCCATGAAAAAGGGGTGATTCATCGTGATGTGAAACCGTCGAATGTGCTTATTTCCAAAGACGGCCGTGTTTTATTGTCTGATTTTGGCCTTGCATTGGCAGTTGACAGAGGGTCGCGGGGCGAGATTTTCGGCACGCCGCAATATATTGCCCCTGAGCAGGCGCGGCGTTCGGATGATGCCGTCCCCCAATCTGATTTATACAGTTTGGCGGTGACACTGTACCAGATGTTGACGGGCAGACTGCCATTTATGGATGAGTCGGTATCCGCGCTGGTGTGGCAACAGGTGAATGAGCCGCCGCCGTCGCCCAGCAGCATCAATCCGCATTTAGCCCAATCTGTAGACGCGGTGATGTTGAAAGCGTTGGCAAAAAAGCCGACGGAACGGTATCCGACGGGGGCGGCATTGATGGCCGCGTTACGAGCGGCGTTGATGCTGCCTGCCAATGCCCAATCGTCCATGAGCCTGCCGCCGTTGCCCGCTGCGGTGGCGATGGCGGGTGATGGAATGCCGTCGATGCCGTCGCTGTCGGCGTTATCGGTGGTGGATCGAATTGCGTTGCAATTGGAATTGGATGGGCGTGATATTCCCGCCGCGCCGTTGACACAGCCTAAAAAGCGGGGGGGGCGATGGGTGCTGCTGGTGTTGTTATTGTTGCTGGTGGGATTGGGATTAACGGCCGTTTACAACAGAAATTACAGCATCAATCAGCAGGATGCGACGGCGGAAGCGGTGATGATGGTCGTCGTACCGACTGCGACGGATACGTTGACCCCATCGCCGACCAAAACCCCATCGCCCACGCCCAGCCGACAGCCAACCGCAACCCCATCACCCGTGCCGCCGACGAAAACGGCAACGCCTTCACCGACCAAAACCCCATCGCCCGTGCCGACGGTGACAATGATGCCAACGGCCGTTTTCAGTGGCCCGCCCCTGCATCTGATATATGACAGGAATAGTTTTTACCTGCACAGCCCTGCGGGAAATCGCCCGATTCTTTTTGAGAATTTGGTGTTTGAAGCGATAAACAGCACTGGTGCGCCGTCGGGTTATATGTTGGCGGGGCGGCGGTGGGGAAACATTTATGCGTGGTTGGAGCCGAATAAATGTGCGCGAATTGAGCCTGTTTTCATGCCGTCGCAACTGCGCCCGGACGAATGTACGGATTATAATGCGTCGTTAGAGCCGCCGCGTGATAATGAGATGATTTTTTGGACTCCGCGTGAAAATATCCAAAGTTTTCGCGCTTTTTGGAAAGGGACGCTGATTGGCAACTGTTCCATCGCCGCTGGTTTTTGCGATTTGCAATTGCCTGAGTGATGTGTAACACCGATTGAAAATCGGTGTCTGACACAAAAAAGCCCGCTGAAAGCGGGCTACCTTGAACGCGCTTTCAGCGCGTTTCTTGTATCAGGCATCGGTTTCTAACCGATGTCATTAAAAACGTCCCTCTATCTCAACGCAAGTACGAAGCCCCATTCACGTCAATAATCGTTCCTGTCATAAACGCTGCCCCTTCTGAGGCGAGAAATAGAGTCGCGTGGGCGACTTCGGCGGGTTTTGCAACACGGCCGAGCGGGCTTTGGTTGCGAATGCTGTCGCCCATCGGCCCTGCAAGGGTGGGGGCGGCCATGTCCGTTTCCACAAAGCCAGGTGCAACTGTGCCGACAAAAATGTTGTGCGGCGCGAGATGTTTTGCCAATGATTGCCCCATCGCATTCATGCCCGCTTTGCTTGCGCCGTAAGCGGGGGCGGTTGGTTCGCCACGAAACGCGCCGCGTGAGGAGATGTTGACGATGCGGCCGCCGCCTTGCTCCATCATCTGTTTGGCGGCGCAAAACATCGCGTTGGCTGCGCCTGTGAGATTGGTGTCGATGACGTTCTGCCACGCGGCTTGCCATGCGGCGTAATCGCTGTCGGCGATGCTGGCTTCTTCGTAGATGCCCGCGTTGTTGATGAGGATGTCGAGACGGTTGTAGTGGGAAACGGCCGTTTTTACCATCATTTCCACCCCCGCCGCGTCTTTCATGTCCGCTTGCACAATTAAATGATCATCACCGTCGATGAGACGAAATGTTTCCTCAGCTGCTTCACGATTGCTATGATAATGGATGATGATGTGCGCTCCATGCTCTGCAAATTGCCGCGCAATTTCACGCCCAATGCCGCGTGATGCGCCAGTGACAAGTACGATTTTGTCGTTAAATCCATACATTTTTTGAGTCCTCTTCAAGCTGTTGTTTTGCTTGTGCGATCCACGATTCAGTGGATTCATTATGGTTAAATTCAAGTTCGCCGATTTTTTCTGCCAACATGCTGGGTGTTAATTTTGCCAAATCAGCGATGGTGTGAATGCCTGCCTCGTGCAATCGTTCGGCATAGACGGGTCCAATCCCGTTGATTTCACGCAGGGGATCGGCACTTTTGTACAGGGTTGCAAGCTCCTGTTGGGTTGTGATTAACTCTTCTTCGGTTTGTTTCAATTGGCGGTGGATGGCGTTAGCGTCGATGAGGTATTGGTGAATATCTGTGATTTGCGTTTTTAACTCTTGTAGTTGTATCTGATTGGTTTGCAGGTGATACGCCAGCCCGCGCGTGTGAAGAATAACGGCCGTTTCCTGACTATCTTCTTTGCGCTGTTGCTGCCGCGCCTGTTCAATCTGGTTTAGGGTTAGCTGTTTGTTGATCTGCTCTTTTTCGACTTTGAGCGTATTTGCTTGTCGGCGGGTGCTTTTTAGATTTTCTTGCAACTGTTTGACGCGGACAACGGCCGTTGCCAACTGTCGGCGCATGTTATCATTCTCTGTCTCCAGTCGTTCTGCGTGATTATTTTCGCGCTTCAACTGGTTTTGCAGTTGGCTGATTTCAATTTCAGCAGCGGCAAGGCTGCTTTGGTCGCGCTGATGTTCGCTGTTTAGCCCCGCGATTTTATTGGTGAGCGTTTCTGATTTGTTGCTCAAATCTGTGTTGGTGGAAACGGCCGTTTTTAAGCGTGTTTCCAGTGGGCGGCCGTAAAACAGCCACACCATCGCCCCACCAATTAGTATGCCGATAACGGCCGTTATTGTAATATCCATCTTATTTACCTCATCCTATACTATAATTTACAGTAAGCAGTCACTCCCCTAATTAAAATGGGTGTATTTCATTTACTTAAAAACACGGCAGATGAATCTGCTGCTACATCTGCAAAGTCGG
>CAYSDT010000185.1:0-6190 GCA_964429835.1 uncultured Ardenticatenaceae bacterium
AAGTTGCGTTTGCAGATGATTCGCAGAAACTGGAACAGTTGGGCTGGGTTGTGCCGGTGTAACTAAAACAAAAAGTGCTTCACTCTCGTAGGAGTGAAGCACTTTTTGATCGGGGGAACGATTGCATTGATATTTACTCAATATCAAACAGTTGTTGATTTCCATAAAAATGGACATCAAAGTTTTGGAAAAAGTTGACTTGACCAAGTAAAACACGCATTTCTGATGATGGTCGATTAACCCATGCAAATGCAAGTTGCGTGGGTTGTGAATCGGCAATTTGAGCTTGCAACATAACACCATACGCTTTAGAGTCTGCCAAAATACCTCCTAAATCAATTGAAAAAGTTTGATCTTCCCAGACTAATCCCAAGTCAATCCCAACATCAAAAGGCAATATATTTAGAGATGCACCAGAATCAACAAGTGCTGAGACAACCATGCTTTTTGAACCGTTCAAGAGTTGGATGTCGATTAATGGCATCCCGACAGAGAATTGCGAGTTTATTGTATAGCGGTATCGTTTCATGATGATGGTTGTTGATCAATAAACTGTTGCAATTGACTTGCTGCTAATTCCTGATTGAGCGGTGTGAATACAGGGTATTTTCCTGCTTTTTTAAACACCGATTCAACAGCAATATCCTCATCATGCTGAACCCTGACCAATTCCCCAACAAAATTGTATACCAAATCAAATTGAGTAGACGGTAATCCTTCAATCCAATTATGAAGTTGCGAACGCTCCTGTACGATAGCTTGTGTACTCATATTTATACTCCTTCCAAAAATACTACGTCATTTTACAAATAGTATACCATTGTTTTTTTAAGTGCGACGCACCGCAGGTGTGCCACCTCACAGGTGCGACGCACTTCCAAGACCTACTCTTCCACCTGCCGCCTAAACTGACTCATATATAAATCGTAATAAAACCCTTCCGCCGCCAGCAAGCTCTCATGCGTGCCGCGCTCGATGATTTGCCCCGCTTCCAGCACCAGCACCTCATCCGCATTGCGAATCGTGCTGAGCCGATGGGCGATGACAAAGCTCGTGCGCCCTTGCAGCATACTGTCCAACGCCTTCTGAATCAGCCGCTCCGTGCGCGTGTCCACGCTGCTCGTCGCCTCATCCAAAATCAGGATGCGCGGGTCGGTCAACGTCACACGGGCGATGGCGAGTAGCTGCCGCTGCCCCTGACTCAATCCCGCGCCCCGCTCGCCCAGCACCGTCTCGTATCCATCTTCCAGTTTGCTGATGAACCCATCCGCCCGTGCCAACTTGGCGGCCGCAATCACCTCTTCATCCGTCGCTTCAGGACGGCCGTATCTGATATTTTCTATCACCGTGTCACTGAACAGGAACGTATCCTGCAACACCAACCCGATCTGCTCACGCAGGCTACGCGCCGTCACATCGCGGACATCATGCCCGTCAATCGTAATCGCACCCTGCGTCACATCCCAAAAGCGGGGCAGTAAATTGATGATCGTCGTTTTGCCTGCGCCCGTCGGCCCCACAATGGCGATGGTTTTGCCCGGTGTGACTTCAATATCAATCCCTTTCAGCACAGGTTCGCCCGGATTGTACTCAGCCCATACGCCTTCAAAGCGCACTGTGCCTTCAATTTTGGGCATGGCGATGGCATCTGGCTTATCGGCAATCTCCACCTCTTCATCCAGCAAGCCGAAAATCCGTTCCGCCCCAGCGATGGCACTTTGGATGTTCGTCCATAGCACGGAAATCTGTTGCACGGGGCGATTGAACTGTTGCGTGTACAAAATGAAGGTGATGATGAGACCCATCGAAACGGCCGTTCCCATCAAATCCATATCATTAAGCAGCAGAATGCCGCCTACGCTGGCGACAATCGCCAAGCTAACGTAGCTCAACGCTTCCAACGTCGGGGCGAGTGCGCTGGTGTACGCCTGCGCCCGCACATTAGCATCCCGATTGGCGGCGTTATCATCACGGAATTGGGCGATGTTTTCGTCTTCACGGCTGAACGCTTGCACTTCGCGCACAGACGAAATGCTCTCTTGCAAGTTGGAATTGACCGAGCCAATTTCCTGTCGCGCTTGGCGGAACGCTTTCCGCGCCTGCGCCGAAAACCAGCGCGTGGCGATGAACATAATCGGCAGCGTAATCAGGCTGATGATGGAAAAGGGGATATTTTTGCTGAACATTTTGTACACAATCCAACTAACCAGCAATACCCCTTGCACGACATTAAGCAACGCGAATCCAATCGCTTGTTGCAGCGTGTCCATGTCATTAGTGAAGCGGCTCATAATGTCGCCGACTTCACGGCGGCTGAAAAAGCCGAGCGAGAGTTTGTGAACGTAGGCGAACACCGTTGCCCGTAAATCACGCAACACGTGGAAGCCTGCCCAGCGCATGAGATAGAAGGACGCGCCCGTCACAATCGCACTGCCAATATAAATCAAGGCGATGGTGCCGATGAGTTTGCCCATGCCGCTGATCGTTTCTTCGGCGGTGGCGGTGGCGTTGGGCGTGGTGTACCAACAGTTGTCAGCAGCGGCCGTTTGGTCAAATGCCGCGTCGCCAGCCATCGCCATCATGTCGCCAGCGTCGGTCAATCCCGTCGTTTGCCCAGCCATGTACGGGCTGATGTAGCAATCGACAACCTGCCCCGTCATGTCAGGAACAAGAACTTGCAGGTAAGCGTTGACGATAATCAGCAATAAAACGACGAGCATGATGAACGTGTAGGGCTTGAATTGTTTCCCTAGTCGCTTGATAGTCGGCCATGTACGGCCTGCCTTATCGGCTTCTACGCCAAGAAGGCGATCTGAATGTTGCATCATAATTACATTACTCCGATAGTTGTGAGTGGTAAATTTCGGCGTAGATGGAACTATTTTCCATCAACTCCTCGTGTACGCCGCTATCAACAACACGGCCGTTTTCCAAAACTAAAATCTGGTCAGCATTCAGCACGGTGCTGATCCGCTGGGCGATGACAAAGCTGGTACGCCCTTCCATCAAGCTGTCTAATGCCGTCTGGATTTCGTACTCGGTGTTCAGGTCAACGCTGCTGGTGGAATCATCAAGGATGAGAATGTGTGGATCCATCAACAAGGCGCGAGCGATGGCAATGCGCTGTTTTTGGCCGCCACTAAGAGTGGAGCCGCGTTCACCAACGGCCGTTTCATACCCATCTGGAAATTCCATGATGAAATCGTGCGCCGCCGCCGCTTTTGCCGCCGCTTGCACCTCTTCATCGCTGGCACTTGTGCGGCCGTAGGCGATATTGTCGCGGATTGTGCCGCCAAACAGCGTTGTTTCCTGCAACACAATGCCGATTTTGCGGCGCAAACTGTCGATGGTCACATCGCGCACATCGTGGCCGTCGATACTCACACTGCCCGCGCTAATATCATAAAAGCGGGGGATGAGATTGATAATTGTGGATTTACCGCTACCCGTTGAGCCAAGCAAGGCGATGGTTTGACCAGGTTCAGCAGTGAAGCTGATGTCGGACAAAACAGGGTCGCCACTGTCGAAATAGCGGAAGGTTACGTCGTTGAATTCAACACGCCCCATCACTTTCTCCAGCACAATCGCATCCTCTTTATCTTCCACATCGTTTTTCGCGTCTAAAATCTCGAAAATGCGTTCCGCACTAGCTGACGCTTGCGCCATCAGGGAGATAATCATCCCCAATTGCCCCATCGGGATGAACACAAAGACGAGGTAAAGGCTGAATTTTTGCCATTCGCCCAATGTGAACGTGCCTTCGATGATTTGCACGCCGCCAAAGTACAAAATGGCGGCTTGCCCCAAGTTGGCAACCAAAAAGATGAGCGGAAACAGGAAGGAGAAAAACTTGCTGATTTTAATGCGCTGTTCAAGTAAATCGTCGATGCTCCCTCGAAAACGGGTCGCTTCACGCGGTTCGCTGGTGAACGCCTTGACCACTTTCAGCCCCGCCAAATTCTCTTGCAAGATGGTGTTGACAGTCGAAAGCCGCTTCTGCGCTTCGGCAAAAAGCGGCATGGCGACGCGGCCAAACAGGCCAAAAAGGATGAACGCAATCGGTAAAACGGGCAGCACGATTAACGTCAACTGCCAGTTTGTAAGTGCCAAAATGGTGATGGTGCCGACCAGCAAAATGACCGACTGAACCGCCATCAACAACCCTTGCCCGATGAATGTTCGCAGCCGCTCCACGTCGTCGGTGGCGCGAATCATCAACTGCCCCGTGCGATTTTTATCGTGATAACTGAAGCTCAGTCGCTGAATTTTGGCAAAAATATCGTTCCGCATCTCGAATGCAATGTCTTGCGATAAGACTTGCGACATATACATTTGCGTAAACGTAAACAGCCCGCGTGCGACGGCAAACGCGACAATAATCAACCCGCCAGTGATGAGGGCAGAGGTGGCATTATCAAGGTCGGTTTGCATGACGGTTAGGTCTAATCCCAACCGCTCGGCAGCAATCGCTTGCACATTGGCGGGCAGCCCCAAAATGACTTTGTTGGTCGTATTGTTGACGATGGTGTCGATGATGTTTTGAATAAGTTGGGGGACGGCGAGTTGTGCGCCGGTAGCGATGAGCAGGGCGGATAGGGCAATAACGGCCGTTTTCTTGTAGCGTCCAATATACGCAATCGCCCGCTTGAGGGATTTGTTGTTGCCCTTTTTGCCCTTTTTGCCCTTTTCGCGTTTTCCAGATGTCATTTGCATAATGATTCTCCAGTTAATCTAGTTTTTCGTTGATTTTGTTGAGCAGGTGCGCCAGCGTTTCCTGCTCATCGCTGGTGAGACTGCTAAAGCTGTCAGCGATGATTTGGAAATGTTGGCTGGCGTGATTGTGTACCCGTAAACGGCCGTTTTCTGTCAATCGTATGTTAAAACGACGGCGGTCTTTCTCGTCCAGATGGCGTTCAATCAGCCCTTCATTCTCCAGCTCGCGGATGAGCGAGCTAACGGTGTTGCGGCTGATTCCCTGTTTGTCGCTGATTTCGGATGGGTTTAGTTCAGAACGGCCGTCTATTTCTTCGGCAAAAAGCAGGTGCATCAGCAGTCGATAGCGGGCGTAGGAAATGCCCGATTCAGTCAAACTGCCCTCCCCCGCACGGTACAGGGCGTGGGATGTCATCCGCACGCTGTCCATCAGCCGCAAGCTTTGGGGATCGATGTTGGGGTTTAGTTTTTGCACGAACGCAAAAAATTTTGCTCGTCGCTGGGGGTCGTGATCGTGATCGTGTTTTGACATACCATTCCTCTTTTTGCTCAGTTAAGCATTATTCGTTGCCGAAAAGTGAATGATGGTATTGTACGGGATGGAACTATTCTGTCAAGATTTTGTTTTTGCATTTTTGAGTTGTGGAGAGGATTGGAGGATGGGGTAAACGGCCGTTTTGGGGAGATTACATTAGATTGATGAAGAAACGGATTGGATTGTGTTTATAATCGTAAATTTATGTTTGCCAGAATAACAACACTCTGCTAACGTAGCCAGTATATGAGACAAATAAACTTCTATAAAACCCAATCAGGCCGCTGTCCTGTCGAAGATTTTTTGGATTCCTTGACAGGTAAACAAGCACAGAAAGTCGCTTGGGTTTTGCAACTTGTTGAAGATTTGGATCATGTACCCAGACAGTATTTGAAAAAGTTGGTAAACAGTAATGATATTTGGGAAATTCGTATACGGCTTGGCAGGGATATTTTTCGGTTGCTCGGTTTTTTCGATGGCGACCAATTTCTGATTTTGACAAGCGGGTTTGCAAAGAAAACGCAAAAAACACCGCGCAAAGAAATTCTCGCTGCTGAAAAACGGAAATATGATTACTTGAATCGGAGGCAGAACGATGAGTGATTTACAACGATACATCAAAAGCAGAGAGGCAATAGATACAGCGTTTTCGGACGGCTTTGAAGAGGGTTATGCCAATTTCAAGTTGGGTGTACTTTTGCGTCAAGCCCGCGAGTCAGCCAGCCTAACGCAGGCTGATATCGCTTTGCAAATGGGAACGCAAAAATCCATCGTCTCTAAAATTGAAAATCATGCTGAAGATATTCGTCTGGCCTTGCTTCACCAGTATGCTGAAATTCTTGGCAAAGACTTGCGTATCAGTTTGACATAATGCCGCGTTGCGTTCGCAACGATGTTATGGGGATAATGGAAACGGCCGTCTAAGACGGCCGTTTTGCTTTT
>CAYSDT010000186.1:0-3790 GCA_964429835.1 uncultured Ardenticatenaceae bacterium
AAAACCTGTCAGGTCTGCCCCGAAATACTGAGAAGATAGCAAATTGGGTATAATGGTGTGATGGAACAAGCGAAAGCAAAAAAACGACAATTTTGGTTAGGCATTGGTGTCAGCCTACTCTGTCTGGCGGGCATTTTTTTCCTGATTGATCCCAGTGAAATTTGGACTGTCTTAAAAACGGCCGATTATCGGTTTGTACTGCTCAGTGCCAGCGGCATTATCGGTTTTATGCTGGTGCGGGCGGTGCGATGGCGGTTCATGCTCAATAATGACATCCCCTACGCCCGCGTATTCCACATTCAAAGCATCGGCTACATGCTTTCCATGCTCCTGCCTTTCCGCTTGGGCGATGTGGCGCGTGCGGTGCTGATCGGCAATGTGCCGCCCGTCACCATTTCGCGCGGCCTTTCCACGATGGTTGTCGAACGACTGTTGGATATGCTCTTTTTCGTCACTTTACTGCCCTTCACGCTGGCAGCGGTGGAGACGTTACCTGCATGGATGCAAGCGTTTGCCCGCCTTTCAGGTTTCATCGCCCTTGCCGCGATTTTAATTTTGATTATTGCCGCCAATCGGCGGGCGTGGGTGTTGAAGATAACAACGGCCGTTTTCAACAAAATTCCCTTCCTCGACACCGCCGCTTGGACACATCGCGTAGATGACCTGCTCGCTGGCCTCGACACCCTCACCCGCCCCCGCGATGGATTCATTCTCGTTTTGTTAAGCATTCTCGTTTGGCTGCCCATTTTGTTAGCCTATTACGCAGGATTACGCGCCGTCGGTTTGCACCCCTCTGCCGCAATGACGGGCTTTACGGTGTCCGCCGCCGCGTTTAGCGTCGCCGCGCCCTCATCGCCGGGTCAAGTCGGGGTGTTTCACGCCGGTGTCATCGCCGCCTTGCAGTTGTTGGGTCAACCAGAAGTCGCCGCCGCCAGTTTCGCTTTCGGCTATCACGCCCTCAATATGATCATCATGGTCATCTTGGGGCTAATCGGTTTGGCGGCAACGGGTGAAGCGATGGGGCATGTTATCAGTTCAACGCAACAATTTATGAGCAAAAAGGGGGATGAAAATGATGAATAAAGAGATAATTTGGCGTAGGCGGGTTTATCGAGTGGTGATGGTTGCCCTGTCTGCTTTCATCGTGCTGACGACGGTGGCGATGGTGATTTATCGTGGCGGGAACGAATTTGATAAAACGGCCGTTTCCTACGTCTTCACCCAAAATTTCTTCAGTGATTTGGGCATGAGCGTCAGCTATTTTGGCGAACCGAAACTGCTGGTGATGGTGCTGTTTATGCTCGCTTTGGGCGGGGTGGGGCTGGCGTTGATTGGGTACAGTGTTGCGTCACCTTATCTTTTTCGGAAAACGGCCGTTACCCATTGGTTGGCACGTTTTGGCTCATTGTTTGGCATCGTGTCGGGATTGTCGTACATCGGTGTGGCCGCCACGCCATCCAATTTATACCTTCCCGCGCATAAGTTGTTTGTGTTTATGGCGTTTGTGGGGTTTGCATTAACGGCCGTTTTCTACACCCTCGCCATTCTGCTCACAAAAGCATACCCAAACCGCTTCGCTTATGCGTACAGCTTTTTTGCCGCCGCCCTCTTCTTCTACGTCTGGTTCATCTTGTACGGCCCCTCGTTCCGTTCACCAGAAGGGGCAGAATTACAAGTCATCGGGCAAAAGCTAATCGTCTACACCTCAATTTTCAGCATGATGATTCAAACATACGGAGCGCAACAACAACTAAAACTTGATGGCTGATATTCATGTAACATCTCAATAACTTGGGGTAAAGACCTGACAGGTTTTTACGATATCCGTGTAAAGCAGGGGGGCGATTGCATACTCTAATTTAATATCGTATCGCATCATCAACAGTCTAAGTTATGTCAATTCTGATGATAAATACTTGACATAACTGTCAAATTGAAAACTATTTATGAATTACGACAATCGTGATCGTTGTTCGTAATCGTGATCGTGATCGTTGTTCGATCACGATCACGATCACGAATTAGGGCGAGTATGCAATCGCCCTATGCAAAACAGGGGGTACTGATGAAACCTGTCAGGTCTACGCTCATCCGCGTTTTTGCCAGACTACACCCCGTCCGGGTGCAAAAAGGAAGGTTAAAATAAAAACGGCCGTTGCTACCAATACAACCGCCGCCCCCGATGCGATGTTCCAATAAAATGACGCATATACCCCCGTCACTCCTGAGAAAACACCAATTACGGCCGAAACCACCATCATCGTGGGCAGGCGGCGTGTCAGCAGCGACGCGGCGGCGGCGGGGGTGACAAACATCGCCAGCATCAGCGCAATGCCGACGACTTGTAATGAAGCGACGATGGTGATGGCGATTAAAATGAGCAGTAGATAGCGCAGAAAAACGACGGGCAGGCGTAACGTCGTTGCCAATGTCATATCGAAGGAGATGACGAGAAACTCTTTGTAAAAGAGGAAAATGGTGATCAAAACGATGCCGCCCAAGATGGCGATCATCCATAGATCATTGCCAGATACGCCTAGCAGATTGCCGAATAAAAAGTGGGCTAAGTCGAGGGTATAATTGCCAGAAGCGGAGAGTAAGGCCACGCCGAGCGCGAAAAATCCTGCGAAAATGACACCGATGGCGGTGTCCTCTTTCAAATCGCCGCGATCCGTGAGCAGGCCAATGCCAACGGCCGTTAATACCCCAAAAATCAACGCCCCGACCGCCAACGGCCAGCCGATGAGGAATGCGATGACCACGCCGGGCAGGATGGTGTGTGCCAGTGCATCGCCAAAGAAGGCCATGCCGCGCAATACCACATACACGCCTAAAACGGAGCAAACCACGCCAACGATAATCGCGGCAATCATCGCCCGCATAATGAAATCAAATTGTAATGGGTCAAGAAGCCAATCTATCATTCGCCCCCCCCGCAGCAGGTGTCTGCTAATGCCATCGTGTTGTTTTCAGTGTCGATGAGGTGCATTTGCCCGCCGTAGGCGTGTTGCAAATGCTCGGATGTAAGAACGGCCGTTGGCACTCCATACGCCACAATCTCCCGATTTAACAACATCACTTTATCAAACCGTTCAGCCGCTAAATTCAGGTCGTGAGTGGCAACTAACGCCGTCACCCCATCGGGGCGAAGGCTGTCGAGAATGTCGAAAAACACATCTTGGCTTGGTTTGTCTAATCCAGTCAGCGGTTCGTCAAGCAGGAATAGTTCCGCTTCTTGTGCCAATGCACGGGCGATGAAAACGCGCTGTTGCTGGCCGCCCGAAAGACCGCCGATCTGTCGTTTTGCCAAATGTCCCGCCTCAACGCGGGCTAAACTTCGGCGCACTATCTCCCAATCCTGTTTGCGCGGCCATTTGAACAGACCGATGCGCCCCACGCGCCCCATCATCACCACATCTTCGACGGTGACGGGGAACGACCAATCAATTTTGTTCCGTTGCGGCACATAGGCGATGCAAATGTGACCGTCGGGGCCGTGTCCGAAGATGCGGACGTTGCCGCTGCTCGGTTTGAGCGTGCCGACGATGAGATTGAACAGCGTGCTTTTACCCGCGCCGTTCGGCCCTATGATGGCGACGCGCTCGCCAACCTGCACGGAGAAATTGACGTTTTCAAGGGCAATAGTACGGCCGTTTATCGCATCATTATAAGCGACCACAATCCCATCCAGCGTCAGCGCAGGGCTGTCTGGTTCGTGGGTGTGGCTGTGATAGGTGAGTTGTTTTACGAAATCGCTCATTGTGTGAGTGGCAAGTAGCAAGTTGCAAGT
>CAYSDT010000186.1:3890-6155 GCA_964429835.1 uncultured Ardenticatenaceae bacterium
ACTTGCCTACTTGCCACTTGCCCGCTTGCTACTTTAATCCATTTGCAATTGTGTCTGCGTTTGCCTGCATCATGCTGATGTAGCTGTCTGCGCCGCTGTCGGGGGAACCGATTGCGCCGGTGTATAATTTGGAAACGGCCGTTTCTTCACAACCATCTAATTCCGCCGCCAACGTCTGCGCCAATTCGTCGCTCAACGTCGTTTCGGTGAAGACGGCGCAAATGTTTTGCTCGTTCATCAGGCTGATCAGCGCGGCCATCTCGCCCGCTGAGGGTTCGGCCAATGCGCTCATGGACGGGATGACGGTGCCGACAACTTCTACGCCATAAGCGTTTGCAAAATAGTTGAACGCCCCATGATTGGTCACAAGGTGACGGTTTTCGGCGGGGATGGAATCCATCGCGCTTTGTACATAATCGTCTAGTTCGTCTAATTCGGCTTGGTAGGCGGCGGCGTTGGCGGCATAAATTTCTGCGTTGGCGGGGTCGATGGTCGTCAGGCTGTCGGCGATGGTTGTCGTCCACTGTTTGACGTTGGCGACATCAAACCAGACATGCGGATCGGCGAGGTCTTCGTTGCCATTGAACGCCAGCGGCTCAATTCCTGCCGACACTGGCACAAGCGGCACGTCGCCGCCGATGCTTTCAAGGCTGTGGACGAGATTTTCTTCCAAATCCCAGCCGTTGACGAAAATGATGTTGCTGTTAGAAACGGCCGTTAATTCTTGTGCTGCTGGTTCGTAGCTGTGCGGGTCTTGCCCCGCCGCCATCAGCGTCGTCAAATCTATCGCCTCGCCGCCAACGTGGGCGACGACATCGCCGATGATGCTGGTGGTGGCAACGATGGACGGCCGTTTACCTTCACTGATCGGCGTAAGCGATGGAATCGTCAGCGGTTCCATCGCCCCCGCGTGTTCGTGATCGTCAACGGGAACATCGCCCCCGCCGCACGCGCTGAGTAAAAGGAGGAATAAAAGGATTAAAAGGGGGAATTTCTTCATTGGTTGCGTTGGTAGGGGCGGTTCGCGAACCGCCCCTACGAAAGGTTATTCTATAATGCGCCATTTGTTCAAAACGGCCGTTTCTCGTAATTCCGCATCTGGATAAACCGCAACAGGATGTTGACTGCTTTTAAGCATGGGAATATCGGGGGCGGTATCGCCGTAGGCGGCGTAAAGGGGGGCGGTGATGGTGTACGGTTTGAGCGATTCCACCTTTTCTGCGCCCAAATTGAATGGAGCGGCCGTTTTTCCTGTCAATACATCACCATCATAAGCGATGGGCGTGCCGATGAAATTGAAGCCGCCCGCCTTTTCAGCAAATCGGCGGATGATGGGTTCAAATGTACCAGTGACGATGAGGATAGAACGGCCGTTTTCCTGTTCGCGCCGTAATTCATCCAAGACATCTTGTCGTCGTTGCGGCCATAGCTCTTTTTCGACCACCCACTCGGCCACTTCGGTGAACTGTTCACGACTAAAACCATCGAACAGTTCCAACATACCGCGCATCCAGTCGATTTTGAAATCGCCCAACGTCTGTCGCCCCATCTTCATTTTGAGTAATTGTGGCACTTTGCGCCAATAAAAGCGACGAAAATGCCGCTTGTACTGGTGTGCTTCCAAATAACTGCGTAAACCGCGCCATGATTGGCCGGTGGTCAGCGTTCCTTCTAAATCTGTAGCGATGAGTTCGGGGGTGGTTAGCATTTTGTTCGCGGCGTGACCCGTGCAAGATCACGCATAGACGGTCTCTTCCAATAATGAAGAAACATGTTGGCTTAACACTTTGCGCGGGGTGGGCTTGTGCAAATATAGATTTGCACCTGCCTCCAGCCCTTCACGTTCAGCTTTTGGTTGCACTTTCCCACTTAACATAATGATGGGAAGTGATGCTGTTTTTAGTCGCTCGCGTAAAATTTTACATAAGGTAATGCCATCCATACGCGGCATCATCACATCTAAAATCAATAAGTCAGGGGGATGGATTTCAATTTGTTCGAGAGCATCAATTCCATCGTTAGCTTCCTGTATTCTAAAACCATCAAGTTGTAGCATCATTCGCAACATCATGCGTGTTGCTGGCTCGTCGTCTACTACCAGTATTGATTTGTTCACAGTGTTCTTCCTTGTTTGCATTCGTGTGTGACTACGCTCACGAGCGAGTAGCTTACCATACGCTGATTGAATTCCCAAAGTTTAAGCGGGCTGATTTTAACGCGCTTTCAGCGCGTTTCCTGTGTCAGGCATCGGTTTTTAACCGATGT
>CAYSDT010000187.1:0-6151 GCA_964429835.1 uncultured Ardenticatenaceae bacterium
TGCACGCTTTCAAATCGAGTTTGCGGATGTGCAATAAATCCACTTCCGCGCCCGCTGCTTCCATCCCTTCGATGAGCGGTTTGAGCATGTGATAAGTGCTGCTCGCCTTCATGCGCGGCGATCCGTTTAGGGCTAATACTTTCATAAGATTTTCTCCTGTTATCCCGCTCTAACTTGGTATTCTGCCGGGAATTATATATACTATAAATATATATTTTTGATATTGTAAAAATGGAGACTATTATGCAAGTTGCTAAATTATTTAAGAATGGAAATAGTCAAGCTGTGCGTTTGCCAAAGGAGTTCCGTTTCAATGGTGAACAAGTTTATATTAAAAAGGTAAGCAACGGTGTGTTGTTGTTGCCACATGAAGAGTCATGGCAGATTATGTTTGATGCGCTCGGTCAATTTTCTGACGATATTTTTGAAAACGGCCGTGAACAGCCCGATCAACAAATCAGAGTGGAACTTGAGGAGATGTTTGATGAAATTCCTTCTTGATACAAACATCTGCATCTACATTATTAAACGTAAACCCGCGCATGTTTTGCATAAATTCACATCCTTTTCTGTGGGGGAGATTGGTATTCCTGCCATCGTTGCCGCTGAATTGCTGTTTGGAGTACAAAAAAGCGCGTATCCCGAACGTAATCAGCAAGCGTTGGTTAATTTTTTACGGCCGTTTGAAATTATCAATTTTAATTATCAAGCCGCGCTATCCTACGGCGTTATCAGGCAACAATTACAATCCATTGGACGACCAATTGGTGCGTTAGATATGTTAATTGCAGCGCAAGCTCTTAGTTTGGACGTTACACTTATCACGAATAACGTGCGTGAATTTGAGCGCGTACAAGGATTAACGATTGAAAATTGGGTATGAACAACCGCTTATAATGTGCCGATTACCCAATCTCCAATCGCTAATCTCTCAATCTCTAATCTCGTTTGACAAAAACGGCCGTTTCCATCAACACCATAATTCCGCCACCGTATAGGTCAATTTTGCAAAATTGACTTACTCTTTTGAAAACGGCCGTTTCCATCAACAACCAACCAAGCCCAATAAAAACATTAATTATTGAGAATCAGTGGTAAATAGGTAGAATACCTTCTTTCCATAATAGTGAATTCGCTTAAATGGTCTAACTGAAGGTTGAATGTATTAGATGCGGAATCATGAATACAACCGGCACACGGCAGCATCTCTGCCCACTCATTGCCATCCCACCAGTACACATTTAACCCGCTTTCATTAGCAATTCCTGCCTGCTGCCAATCGCTGTCGTTGTAAAACAGCGTCATTGTGAACGGTCGGCTGAAATGGGTGACTGGCTCGCCATTCGTACCAGTCGCGGCAATATCGTATACACGATTGATGAATTCATATCCATCAGTAGAATTGGGGGTGGTGATGGCGGTAACGGCCGTTATCGTTGTGGTACTCGTGACCGCATTACTTGGAAATTCTGCCTGTACTGCGCCATCGCCAGAGGTCACATAACCGCCGATTCCAGTCGTTACCGAAATGGGGCCAGTTGGTAAGATAGTTGAGAATTCCCATAGTTCACCAGTGCTGGATATTGTGCTGTTGGTGGAGGTGACGCGCCAAAAATAAGTCGTGTTACTGATTAAATCTGTGGGCGGCACAAAAACGGTCTGTGTCATTGTCCCCACTGTCGGCGGAGGGTTGACCGTACCGAACGAAACAGCATAAGAGATTGCCTCTTCTTCTGAATCATTACCTTGCCATACAAGTTCCTGCGTGGTGGGAATATCGACCGCAGCATCGGCCGGCATCGGCATTGTCGGCGTGATTGGCACGGGCACGGGCGGGGGCCCACTGGTTGTCGTAAATGTCCATGTTGTTTGGGCAGGAATTGTAAAGTCTGTATAGACAGCGGTGACATGCCAATGGTAAACGGTATCACCATTTAAGGGTGTTGATGGTGTATAGCTTTTTACGCCGGCTGGGGTTGTGCCAACAACTGGCGGCGGGTCGGATACGCCCATTGCAATTTCGTAACCCACCACACCATCATCATTGAATTGTCCCCAGTGGAATGTACTGGTGATGGTTACGTTGAAAGCACCATCTGGCGGGACAGGATTTTCTGGCGGGCTTAATACTTGATCTGGCAGTCGTTCAACAGCGGCTGGATGGACAGGTTCTTGGGCTTGCAAAGGTATACTGTCCAAAGATGATAAAAGAAGCAGCAAGGTAACTACTGCAAGAATAATGGATGAAGCGATAGGGAAGGTTTTCTTCGTGTTCATGTTGTAATCTCCTAAAAATAGTTGGGTAAATATAACGCACTTCAGTGGTGCGATGTGATGTGACTACAACGGATTTTGGAAATAAACGGATGTTTTCTCAACGATTATCCGTTTATTTCTTTAATTTGTTGCAGTCACCATGAATTATACTACTTTGACAATGTTACATTAGAATTCTCAGAGCGATTCTGTAAAATTCCCAGTTTTAATCCGAGAGTTTTGCGGCTGTTTTTCGTAGAATCGCTTCTCAACGAGAACCTGATAATAGCGCGTCAATTATCGTTCTTTAGACAGTCTGTATATGGGGTATAAGTTTCGTTTACTCCTGTATATACCGATTTTTAATGTAACATTGTCAAACTACTCTTTTTTTGAAAACGGCCGTTCCCACCCCCTGTAGGTCAAGTTTGCAAACTTGACCTACTCTTTTTTCAAAACGGCCGTTCCCACCAAAACCACAACCCCCGCCACCAGCAGCCAGCCAAACCAGTCGCCAAAGCGGGTGTAAAGCGTCTGCCCGTCCGCTATGAATGTTTCACCAGTGATGAAACCCTGCTCATTCACCACCCCCTCGGCGACAATACGGCCGTAGGGATCAGTGATTAACGAAAGACCGTTGGTATTGCCACTGGCAAAGGCAACGCGATGTTCCGCCGCTCGAAAAACGCCGTCTGACGCATGGAAAGGCGGGAAGTTGGCATTGCCATCAAAATCGTCATCGGTGGGCATCAGCAGAATACGCGCATCGTTGTGTGCAAGCCCGCGTGCCACGTCCAAAAAATGGTAATCGTAACAGATGCCAAGCCCCACTTTGCCATAGGGCGTGTCAAATACATCGAAATCACGCGAACCAATCTGGAATCCGTGATCAGACGCATCGCCAAAGAGCCGAATTTTTGCTCGCTGCCCAACCTCTTCCCCATCGGGGGCAACCATCAGTGATATGTTTTGGAATTGCCCTTCGCCCAGCACTTTATCAGGGTTCACGACGATGTAAGCATCCACATCCTGCGCCAATGCGCTTATTTGAGACATAAATTCCTCATTATCCGTCGATGCAATTTTGTTTTCAGGCCATACAATGAAATCAGGCTTAACACCGGCCGCGATAACTTGTTGTGTCAAGCTTTCATTTATCTCAAAAATATCTTGCGACCGCTGGGGATTATTGAGACGCTCGTCAATTTCGCTGGATTTGATCAATCCTGGAATATCAGGCTCTTGAGTCATCATGTCTGTCAACGCCGCGATGGTGAACGTGTTATCTGGCACGGCAGGAATACTGATCGCGCCCCAAATGAGAATGAGGGCGACGATGGCGAGGGCGATGGTTGGCTTCAAGAAGTCAGGCTTTTCAGAAAAAGCCTGACTTCTCCCTACATAACCCAGCAACAAAAACGCAATCGCCACATTCACCAGCATCACAATAAATGTGAGGGCGGGAAAGCCGCCGACGCTGAGAATTTGCAGCGCGGGCGGAAAACGCCATTGGCTTTTTGCCAGCAACACAAACCACCACGTTTCAGTCATGGGGGTGATGAATCTGACGTACTCAACGGCCGTCCACATGACGGGCAATGCCAACAACTTCATCCAGCCCGACAAGCGATCTTGCAGCCACAATCCCCACGTCATAACCCCATCGTAAAATGTGCTGACGGCAAAAATAAGGAAGTAGCCCAGCGCGGGCGGAAAGATATTGGGATACCAATTATGCACGCCAATCGACCATGCCAGCCCGAACGGCATGGCAAGGAAAAACCGCTGTTTGGCGGGGGCGATGGTCAACACCATCAGCAAAGGAACGAGGGCGATCCAGCCGAGCAATGGGGTGTCAAAACCGGGCATGGTGGCGGTGAGAATGAGGCCAGAGATGGCTGAGATGCCCATCCCTGCCCAAAATTGCCGTTGCTTCATCGCCGCGTCGTAATCATCAACGCGCAATCCCATCACCCGCTTTTGAATGACGGCCGTGTAAATGAAGGCGGGAATGAGCAGTAAGTAGCGGAAAACGGTGAAAATCACCTCTTGTTCGGGCAATAAAATGGCGATAATGCCCAAAATTGAGGCGGCGATGAATTGCCAGCCCCACATCAGGCTGATAATCGTGTTGGGATAGAGGAACATGCTGTTGCCCCATAACCCTTTCACAAAGCCCCATTTGGAATACTCAGCCGACAGCGGCATGTCGCTGAACATAACCGTGCCAAGCCAAAGCAACGCCATCACCAAACTGCTGATAACCGATCCCCAGATGGTGAAACCCGTCTCGCCCATCAACGACAGGCCAGCGGCCAACGTGAAAAATGCAAGCCCGCCCCACTCCATCACGGTTGGTTTGTCGTAAATTTTGCGGTAGCCAACGATGAGAATGGAGAGCAGCAGCGGTATGCCAACGCTAACGGCCGTTTCCACAGGAGGTATGCCAGATGTTACCCAATAGAAAATCCAAGGGGTAAACGCAACGCCTAACCACGCCATGCCGGGCAGGGGGATGGGGCCGGCGGGACGTTGATCGGCGGGTGCGTCGTAAGAAACGTCATCGGCCGATTTGAAGAGGCTGTTCATTTTGAGCAGCAAACTTATATCGCCGTTGGCTTGATACTGGCCGCTCATCAGCGCGTCTTGCCCCGCTAATTCGCCGCTGCTGACTTTGAGCCACACGTCGGCGGGGGTGTCAATGGTGAGCGTGGGGGCGGTCGCTGCGCCAACGTGGAATTGACATGCGCCGTTTGCGATGCTGAGATGGTATGTTTTGGCGGTGTCGGCGATGTGGAATTGGATAACGGCCGTTAATCCCCCAGCCGCCTCTCCATCAAATGTGAGGGGCATCCCCTCGATTGTTTGTCGTATATTTAGATTTTTTGGTGTCATTTCAATCTCCAAATTTTCTGCTTTAATCATTGTAAGCAGAGAAATATAAATAAGGTATAATGGAATTCATGCAAACGATTACAATTTCCCTACCCAAAAACGCATACAGGCAATTCAAACATCGCTCTCAGCAAAACCAACGTGCCATTGCCGATGAAGTTACGGTTGCTGCTATGGCTGTCCTTCCTTACGATGAAGCATTGCCAATTGATCTTGAGCAAGAAGTGGCGCAACTCCGCTTTTTTGCCGACGCAGATTTGCAACGTGCCGCACAGACAAGCGCGACTGAGGACGAATCCGAACGTATGCAACGATTGCTTGAAAAACAGCAACGGTTTGGGCTGACGTTCGACGAACGGCAGGAAGCGCGGCTATTGTCCCGTTTTTTTAATCGCATTATGCTGGTACGGGCAGAAGCGGCCGTTTTGCTCCAGAAGCGTGGATTGGATATTTCCTATCTTGGTACTTCTTCTAAGAACAGCTAGTGAGCCAGTCATATATTTCTCATTCTTTACGTCAATCAATTGAGGCGCGTTCGCCAGCGTATTGTTGTTATTGTTTAACCCAACAAAAAAACAGCGGCGTGCGTTTGACCGTCGATCATATCATTCCAGAAGCGTTGGGCGGCATGACGGTGCTAGATAACCTTTGCTTGGCCTGCTGGGATTGTAATCTCATCAAAGGCAGACGTATTTCGGCTGTATCTCCAATTAGTAAGGAAGAAGTTGCATTTTTTCACCCGCTCACGCAAGTGTGGAACGCGCATTTCCAATGGAGTGAAGATTCCAGTTTGATCATAGGTCTTACACCAGTGGGGCAAGCAACAATACATGCGCTAAAGTTGAACCGATTGCCTTTGGTTGAAGCGCGGCGACGTTGGGCAAAAGTTGGTTGGCATCCGCCAAATGATTGATCCTGATAACGGCCGTTAATCCCCCAGCCGCCTCTCCATCAAATGTGAGGGGCATCCCCTCGATTGTTTGTCGTATATTTAGATTTT
>CAYSDT010000188.1:0-6140 GCA_964429835.1 uncultured Ardenticatenaceae bacterium
AATCGGCACCAACTTTGTCGATTTCGTCTAACACGATGACGGGATTGCGCGTTTTGGCATCTCGTAATGCACGAATGATACGGCCGGGAATCGCGCCGATGTAGGTGCGACGATGGCCGCGTATTTCGGCTTCATCACGCACGCCGCCCAGACTGATCCGAACCATCTCGCGCCCCATCGCCCGTGCAACCGAGCTGGCGATGGACGTTTTGCCCACGCCGGGCGGGCCGTTCAAATTGATGATTGCGCCGCGCATTTCATCGCCCGCCAACTTTCGCACGGCGATGTATTCGACGATGCGCTCTTTCACATCGTCCAGCCCGTAATGGTCTTCATCCAGAATGGCGTGGGCGTGAACTACATCTAAATTATCCTCGCTAGAGACGTTCCACGGCAATTCAATCAGCCATTCCAAATAGGTACGAATGACGCTGCTCTCGCCCGATTGTGACCCTTGATAATCGAGTCGTTTTAGCTCTTCCATCGCCCGTTCGTGAACTTCTTCGGGCATTTCGGCAGCTTTGATTTTCGTTCGCAACTCTTCGATGAGACCTTCGCCGCCTTCGCCAAGCTCCTTGCGAATCGCCTTCATCTGCTCGCGTAACATGTACTCTTTCTGCGCTTCATCGGCCGAATCACGCGCTTCAGCTTGAATGTCATTTCGCACATAAGCGATGCTGATCTCCTCTTTCAGATACTCAATGATGAGCGAAAGGCGCACACGGCCGTCGAGATTCGTCAATAAATCCAGTTCCATTTCAAATGGCAGATTGAGTAGCCCCGCGATGTAATCGGCCAAATCGCCCGCCGTCCGTTTGGCGCGGGTGTTGGCTAACACCTGCTGATTGGTTTCACCTAACGCTTCGGCGTACTGCTCCAAATAAGCGATGGCGTGATGGCGCGGTGAGGGTTCTTCGTCATCAATGATGCCGTCTAGTTCGGTGTAGCTGGCGATGAGGTAGGGATCGTGCTGTTCCAGCTGCTCAAGCGCGACGCGCTCGTTGAGTTCCACCAGCATCTGTGCGCTGTTGTTGGGTATCCGCAACACGTCATGCACGGTTGCCAAAATGGCGATGGGGGCGAGGTCGCCGTCGCCGGGCAGCTCGCGGCTGGCATCGTATTGGGTGAGAATTAGTAAACGGCCGTTTCCTTCAACAGCCGCATGTACCGCCGCCAACGAGCGCGGTCGCCCAATCGAAATCGTCGTGGTAATGCCGGGAAAAACAGCCCCGCCGCGCAATGGCACGGCTGGCAAGTGGTTGTTTGGTTGGTCTAAATTATTCATAAAGTGTCCTTTTCGTTAATAACGCCCCATATTGTATGCGACTAGCAAATGAACACCATCTTTTTCGTTAGTTTCTTGTTAGCGTTTAAGGATTGGGGGAAGCAAAAACGGCCGTTAAACGGCCGTTTTTACTTCCCAAAATATCAAACATACGCTGCTAACTGCTTGATATGCTCTGCCGATTGGGTGAAACCGCCGCATGTTAAATCCCAAAGACGCAGATTTGTCGGGCTGTTATCGGCAACATCGTCAACAGCTTTTTGAAAAATTGCTGTACTCGGTGCTTTTAAGAAGCGGATAGCTGTGATGTTTTCATTTGATTCAATTGTATATACTTCTGTCATTTGAAACCTTCCTCATCGTGCCATAAATTCTTGGCGAAAAATAGACTGTGCGTAGTATAAAATACCCCTCTGTTTTGTTCAAGGTGAAATGATGCGATAGCTGATGATGATTTATGCGTGAAAAAAGGTGTCGAAACCCAAAAGTTCAACTTTTCATCTCGACAGGATTTATGCCTTAATGGGCAAATGTTGAACTTTTTTCAGTGGACTCTAATGATGATTTATGCGTGGGATGGGGTAAACGGCCGTTTTGAAAAATAATCCATACCAATCACACCTGCCGTCATGGGTGTATTTCAGTTTGTGTATCAGACACCGATTTCAATCGGTGTCACGCCGCGCCCCAGAACTGAAATACACCCTGCCATCATGCAACAATGTGCAATACAAACCTATTGCAATTTCAATAATTCTCTGCTAGTATATATTTTGTAATATATTAGGTAATATAACTACAATATAACAGAGTTCATTTGATGAAGAAAAATCTTTCAAATCAAGCATATGAAGCTATTAAATTAGCCATTATCACTTGCGAGCTGATGCCCGGTCAGCAAATCGCCCAACACCAGCTAGTAGAAAAATACGATATTGGCACGACCCCTATTCGTGAAGCCCTAATGCGCTTGGCGCAAGAAGGGCTGGTCAAACCAGTCCCCCGATTTGGCTACATCGTCAGCCACATAACCCTATCCGATATACATGAAATATATGAAATCCGTTCGATTTTAGAATCGGCCGCTGCACGGTTGGCTGCAACCAGAGCGACAGAAGATCAATTAAGCAAGATCGCAGAGATCGCACGGTTTACCTATATTTACAGAGATCGGGAAAGCTATCTTAGCTACTTAAACAAAAACCGCGATTTTCATCTGCTTATTGCCGCCGCTTCGGGTAATAAGCGTTTAGTAAGGCAAATATCAAAGGTTTTAGACGAGCTTACGCGCGTATTTCATCTTGGTCTGGATTTAAGAGACCACACGGAAAGGATGCTTGATGAACACAGTAAATTATTAAACGCATTGTATGAGCGTGATCCAGAAAAAGCGGAAAAAATTGTTAACGCTCAGATACAAGGCTCTTTGGATTGGATATTGCAGTCAATTACTACGCATGGTAATGGGAACGATCTGGAGAGAACGTTGGCTGGAAGTGTCCAAATGCACCCTTGATGGGGCATCACTAATTAGTGCGCTTGACAAACACATAACCATGAATGTCATTCCTGCGAAGGCGGGAACCCATTACTCGGAAAATATGAATTCCCGCCTACGCGGGAATGACAATTAAAATATATCGCTTCTATTGATACACTGATCGGCGAAGAGTCACCAAAACCATCATGGAAATGAATCATTGGGAAAGAATTGAAGCAGCAATAAAGGGCGACCCCGTTGACCGCCCCCCCATCTGTTTGTGGCGGCATTGGCCGATTGAGGATGAGTCTCCACAAACGCTTGCCGATGCCATGATTCGCTGGCAGCGGGAATACGATTGGGACTTGGTTAAACATGCGCCAACGGGCAATTATGTGATTTATGATTGGGGCGGCAGAACCCGTTATATTCCCAAAAATAGTCGCGGGTTAGGTGTAAGCACAGTGACACGACGAGCGGTAACATCTGTGCATGAGTGGGCAGATTTACCACAGCTAGATGTGACACAGGGGCATTTGGGGAAACAATTAGAAGCGGTGCGATTGGTAGCGGAGGCGTTAGATGGCAGCGTACCAATTTTGCAAACCGTATTCAGTCCATTAAATATCGCTCCCAAACTGGCGGGGGAAGTGGCACACAGTTCATTGCTAGGACATAAGGAAATCTATAAGCAAGGTCTTCAAATTATTGCCGAAACGATGGCGCGTTTTGCTTGCGAATCGGTGCGGGCTGGGGCAGATGGGATTATTTTCTCAGCACCACATAATCAAGGTTTATACAGTGAAGAGCAGTATCGGGAATTTGGCGAACCATATGATCGGCTCATTTTAGAGGCTGTTCGTCCCGAAGCGAAGATTATTATTGGATTAGCATCGGGGTCAGGAAGCAATTTGAAGCGAGTAGCAAGCTATCCTGTAGATGGAATCAATTGGCATGACAGAGTGGGCGGCCCGACATTGAAAGAGGCGCAATCCCTATTTTCTGGTTTGCTGATGGGCGGAATTAACGAGCAACAGACGCTTTTGAATGGTTCCGCAACGGCGATTCAGGAAGAAATTAGAGATGCCATCGAGCAAACGGGCGGGCGGAGGCTGTTAATCGCATCAGGATCGGCTCCTTACACGGATACGCCGCCACCTCATTTTCGGGCGGCGCGGGATGTTGTGGACGAGCCGCAATATAAAAAGGATGTGTTTTCTGTTTTGGCTGGCGAATAAATTCGCGCCTACGGCTACAAAGTCGGCCTTCGCCGACTAGGTTTTAGTCGGCGAAGGCCGACTTTGCAAATGTAGCAGCAGATTTATCTGCCGTGTTTTTAAGTAAATGAAACACACTCATATAAAAAGGATATAAATTGATGAATCATTGGGAAAGAATTCAAGCGACGATGCGCGGTGAAGAGACAGACCGCCCCCCTGTTTGCCTGTGGCGGCATTGGCCTGTGGCTGATTATCAGGCGGAAACGCTGGCAGAGGAAATCATTCGCTGGCAAGAGACGTATGATTGCGACTTGGTAAAACATGCACCAGCAGGATCGTATGTTATTGAGGATTGGGGCGGGGCAACGGAATATGTGGCGGAAAAAGATCCGGGGTTGGGTATCAGGGTGATTACAAAGCGGGGAATAACGGCCGTTTCCCAGTGGCCGTCGCTCGCGCAATTAGACGTAAATCAAGGACATCTAGGCGAACAGTTGAAAGCAGTCCGTCTGGTAGCAGACGTGCTGGATGGCAGCGTCCCCGTGCTGCAAACCATCTTCAGCCCGATGAACATCGCCCCAAAATTGGCAGGCGATCAAGCATTTGACCACATGCGGCAGCAGCCAGAACTGTTCAAACAAGGATTGCAAATTATCGCCGAGACGACCGCCCGTTTCGCACAAGCATCATTGGCGGCTGGAGCCGACGGCTTTTTCTTCGTCGCCCCCGCCAACCGCGCCAAAATGAGCGAAGCGGAGTACAAAGAGTTTGGTGAGCCGTATGATCGACTGATTTTGGATGCAGTACGGCCGCAATCGAAATTCATCATGTTACTCGCGTTAGGCGATGACCTGATGTTTGACCTGTTGGCTTCATATCCCGTAGATGGATTTAACTGGCCTGATCGAATTGATGGGCCATCGCTGAGTGAAGCATTAGGGCGATTTGATGGGGTGCTGATGGGTGGCATTGATCAGAAGCGCACGTTATTACACGGTTCGACAGCAGCGATTGATGCCGAAATTAAAGAGGCGATTCAACAGACAAACGGCCGTCGTTTACTTGTCGGGCCAGGCTCTACACCATTGATTACAACGCCGACTGCCCATTTTAGGGCAGCGCGGCAGGCAGTCGAATAAGCGACACAAATTAAGGAGTAAATTATGTCAAGTTCAAAGATGGATCATTGGGAACGGATACGAGCAGCAGTAAAAGGAGAAGCGGTCGATCATGTGCCGATCAGTTTGTGGCGGCATTGGCCGGTGGATGATGAAACGGCGGAGGGATTAACGGCCGTTATGCTAAATTGGCAAAAAGAGTACGACTTCGATCTGGTCAAATTCATGCCTACAGGCACATACGGCATTGAAGATTGGGGTGCGGAAACGGTTTACGTTCCCAATCATAGCGGCACGCGAACCATCACCGCCTTCGGTCTGGACGATGTGGAGCAGTGGCCTCAATTGGAATCTTTGGACGTTTCCAAAGGGTATTTGGGGAAACAAAATGAAGCATTACGGCTGTCGGCCGAGAACTTACAAGGTAGCGTACCCATCTTGCAAACCATCTTTAGCCCGCTGACAACGGCGCGAAAATTGGCTGGCGAGCGGGTTTTTACCGATTTACGCCGCAATCCCGATCTGTTCAAGGAAGGATTGCAAATTATTGCCGACACAACGGTTCGATTTGCGAAGGAATCCCTTCGGCTTGGCGCACACGGAACATTTTTCGCCAGTCAATGCGGCACATATCAACTGCTCAGTGAAGCTGAATACAAAGAGTTTGGCGAATACTTCGATCTGATCATACTCGAAGCGATGCAAGAGGCTGAGTTCAATATGGTTCACGCGCATGGTGAAGATATTATGTTCGATTTGATGAGCGATTACCCCGCCAATATGCTGAATTGGCATGATCGCCGAACTGAACCATCGCTTAATGAAGCTCAAAAAGGATTTTCTGGCCTGCTGGTCGGCGGCGTGAATGAATGGGAAACGCTGGTTCACGGCCCTGTAGAAGCGATTCGCGCTGAAATTAAGGAAGCGATTGCACAGACAAACGGCCGTTCTTTGATGATTGGGCCTGGTTGTATTGTTCCCGGTCATGTTCCCGCCGTTCATATTCGGGCAGCAATTCAAGCGGTTAAAGAGTAACT
>CAYSDT010000189.1:0-6090 GCA_964429835.1 uncultured Ardenticatenaceae bacterium
TGCTGATGAGACGGCAAATCTGAACAACGCCTGTACCTGTGCTGCCAAAACTGCTGTCAAATGATGCAATCCAAATTGAATCATTGGCGGCAACGGATAAGGATGTGTGTCTGCCCACATCGGGGTCGCTTGTGACAGAATCACATTGCCATTTGCCAACGGCCGTTCCCTCACCACAATTACCTCCGCTGCTGACAGAATGAGCGTACATCAGCACTTCATCTGAAATTGTACTCAGTTTTTGATAGGAAATATGTATTACACCAGTCGAATCAAATTTGAGAGAGGTGTTGCGTCCTGTTGAACTAAAACTACCTCCTGTTTGAATGGTTGAAGTGTCCCCAACGCAAAAAGTAGACCCGCACGTCCAGACCACAACTTTCAATGCCCGATTGGTTGCATCGTAATAGGAAATACCTATTTTCCATGTTTCTGTGCTGCCATCGTAATAATAATCAACAGCACTATCTTGTCCAACATCCCCGCTTGTATCCATAACTTCACAATGCCATGAATGATTTGGGCCGCAATTTCCATCTGAGGCACTGGGATAGGTCAGGCGTAATTCTGAATTTGCTGCGTCGTAATAACTGATATACGCCTTTCCTGTTTCTGTGCTGAATACAATGGAATTATGTTGCCCCACAATATCGCCGCTAGAGGCATCTATGGTTTCCATGACCCACGGCACATCTGCGGGCAAGGTGGATGATGTGGATTGAACAGGCTGCCCTGCGACAACGCTGACCAAAATGGCCGATAACATGACGGCCGTAATAAACCCGATAACTTTACTTTTATTCATGATTTAGCTCCTTTTTAGGTAATATACTGGAATCTGGCATTGTTGATACAGTTCTCTGGTGCGGGCGATGTAACGGACTATCTCTCCACCGGATTGAAGGACAATTTTTTGCCAGAGTCTAGTTGTACAGTATCAATATGAGTTTCATCATAACATGGGCAACAGGGTCATGTCAGGTGACAAATGTCATAAAATAAATGAGGGGAAGATGAGTGAAAAACCACATGGGATGATGTGTACGCTTTCAACTTGATCGATGCAAGTGAGAAAGTATGCGATAATGAATTGTCGGATCATGAGCAAACCGCTACAATTTTCAGATGAAAACGGCCGTTTATCCCCAACTTCACCCATCCCCCCTTACCGATCCCGACAGATAACAGAAGGAAAATTAGAAATATGGACAAATTACCCAATAAATTCGGCGCATACGGCGGCGCATTCGTCCCCGAAACCCTCGTCCCCGCCCTTGCTGAACTGGAAGCGGCGTACATCGCCGCCCAGCAGGATGACGCATTTCAGATGGAGCTATTCGGCCTGTTGCACAGCTACGTTGGCCGCCCGACCCCACTCACCCACGCCAAACGGCTGACCGAACATCTCGGCGGGGCGCAAATCTGGCTCAAGCGCGAAGACCTCGCTCACTCTGGCGCACACAAAATCAATAACGCGCTGGGGCAAGCGTTGCTCGCCAAGCGGATGGGCAAACAGCGCATCATCGCCGAAACGGGCGCGGGGCAGCACGGCGTGGCGACGGCGACCGCATGCGCCCTGCTCGGCCTCGATTGCGTCGTCTACATGGGGACGGTGGACATGGCACGGCAAGAGCCAAACGTCTTCCGAATGCGGCTGCTCGGCGCGGAAGTGCGCGGCGTAGACAGCGGCTCGGCGACGCTCAAAGACGCGATCAACGAAGCGATCCGCGACTGGGTGACGAACGTTGAAGCCAGCTACTACCTGCTCGGCTCCGCGCTCGGCCCCCATCCGTACCCCACCATCGTGCGCGATTTCCAAGCGGTCATCGGCGCGGAGGCGAAGGAGCAGATTTTGGGCGTGACGGGCGCGTTGCCCGACACAATCATCGCCTGCGTCGGCGGCGGCTCCAACGCCATCGGCATTTTTCACGAGTTCGTGGACGATGGGAACGTGGAACTCATCGGCGTGGAAGCGGGGGGGGTGGGGATTGTGGACGGCCAACACGCGGCGCGTTTTGCCGACCCCGATGTGGGGCGACCGGGCGTGTTGCATGGCTGCTACACCTACGTCATGCAGGATGCGGACGGCCAAATCGCGCTCACGCACAGCGTTAGCGCGGGGCTGGATTACGCCGCCATCGGCCCTGAACACACCCGTTTGCGCGAATTGGAACGGGCGCAGTACACCTACGCGACGGACGACGAGGCGTTGGCGGCGTTCCAACTGCTTTGCAAATTGGAAGGGATTATTCCCGCTCTTGAATCGTCGCACGCGATTGCTGAGGTGATCAAACGCGCCCCCTCGTTGCCGAAAGATCATGTGATCGTCGTCAATTTGTCGGGGCGCGGGGATAAGGATTTGGGGACGGTGATTCAAGAGATAGGGCTGTAGGGGCGGGATAGCGCGGCATTACCCCGTCTAAAACGGATGGTATCCGTTCCGCGCTATCTCGCCCAATACTTCAACTATCCATATATTCGTTATGGTTGCGGTATTGGGTGAGATGGGCGGGAGATGGAATCTTTCTTCATGGCGGAAACCTTTCCCGCCCATCCCGCCCCTACGAGTCCTTGTTATAAAGGACAGATTATGAAACCAGTAGATCAAATTCAAGCGGCATTTGCCCGTAAAAAACCGTTATTCATGCCCTATTTCACGCTCGGCTACCCCGATTACGAGACATCGTTGGATGTGGTGGAAGCGTGCGTGGCGGGCGGGGCGGATATGATGGAGTTGGGCATCCCCTTCTCCGACCCGTTGGCCGATGGGCCGACGATTCAGCGCAGTACGCAGGTGGCGTTAGAAAATGGGATGACGGTTGAGAGATGTTTAACGGCCGTTTCCACCCTTCGCGCCCGCAACATCACAATCCCCTTTTTGTTGATGGGCTACATCAACCCCATCATCGCCTACGGGATGGGGCGTTTCGTTGCCGATGCCGCCAGCGCAGGGGCAAACGGCTTCATCATCCCCGATTTGCCGCTAGATGAAGCGGACGAATTCATCGCCTTGTGCCGTCAACACGGCATGGGGACGATTTTTCTCGTTGCGCCCAACAGCCCGCCTGAACGCATCGCGTTGGCGGTGGGGCAATCGAGTGGATTCACTTATTTGGTGTCGGTGATGGGGGTGACTGGGGTAAAAACGGCCGTTTCTTCCAACCTGTCCGCCTTCGTAGAGCGCGTCCGCGCCGCAGGTGATGGCAACATCGCTGTCGGATTCGGCATTTCCAACCCTGAACAAGCCGCCCAAGTCGGTAAATTAGCCGATGGGGTAATCGTTGGCTCGGCACTCATCAAAGCGGTGGATGCGGCCGAAGACAAGCCCATCGCTGCACGGGACTTTGTGGCACAGTTTTGTTGATTGTACCGTTTCCTCGTTCCACGCTCCGCGTGGAATGCCATCTTTCGACGCTCTGCGTCGAGTGGGACGCGGAGCGTCCAGTCTGCATTCCCACGCAGAGCGTGGGAACGAGATGGTAATCAACAATCAACTAAAAAACTAAAAACGGGAGCCGTCTGCATTAGACGGCTCCCGTTTTTAGTTGACTGTTTTCTGTTGGCTGTTGATTGTTTCTTTTATCCCCCAGCCAGTAACTCCCCATACACATCCATCATTTGAGCAACAATGTTTGACCACGCATACTGCCGCGCATTTTCTTTGGCGTACCGCCCTAATTGGCGGCGGCAGCGCGGATTGGTCAGCAGTTCGTAAATGCGCTCGGCCAACGCTTCGGGGTCGCGGGAGGGGACAAGATACCCATTACGGCCGTCTTGCACCAAAAATGCCAGCCCGCCCACCTCAGAAGCGATGACGGGCGTACCCATCGCCATTGCTTCCAGCGCGACCATCCCAAAACTTTCGTAATGTGACGGCATGATGACCATTTCAGCGGCGGCGTAATAGTAGGGCAGCACATCCTGATCCTTTGCACCAACGAAGGTGACCAAATCACCAATACCCAAATCGCTTCGCATTTGTTGCAGACGCGCCATTTCGGCATCGGGGCTTTTTGCCCATGGGTCGCCGCCGATAATGGCGACGCACACATCATCCACCAAGCGCGGGTGATGGCTGCGAATGAGGCAGATTGCCTTGAGCAGCGTGTCGATCCCTTTCAGCGGCTCAATCCGCCCCGCGAAGATGAGATTTTGATGGTGTGCGGGAATGCCGACGCGCTCTTTAGCATCTATTTTGTTGATGGGGGCGAATCGCTCTAAATCCACACCGGGCGGGATGATGCTCACTTTTTCCATGTTGGCATCATAGAGCCAATGCAGTTGTGATTCTTCTGCCGGCGTTGCGCCGATAAGGCGGTCGGCGATGGCGATGATGTGCGTTTCGCCGTCAATACGACTTTGCGGGGCGCGTTGACTGTCATCGCTGGCGATGCGGTTTTTCATGTGGCCGAGCGTGTGGAACATCTGCACGATGGGGACGTAATGCCCCATCATCCGCCACGCTTCGCGCAAATTTTCGGCCACCAGACCAGACAGCCAATAATGGCTATGGATAATGTCGTACACAGCCCCTTCGCTTTCGGCAAAGGCGAGAACACCAGCGGTAAAGTCGTCGAGATAGTCGGCGACTTGGGCGACGGGGATGGGCATGATGGGGCCAGCGTCAATGTGAATGACGCGGCCGCCAAAGCCGAGATCATGGGTGACTTGCGGGGTGCAAGTTCCTTGTGTGCGGGTGAATACGTCAACTTGTACGCCTTGCCGCCCTAATTCACGGCTGAAATCACGGACGTAGACGTTCATGCCGCCCGTCTTTTTGCCGCCCAACAAGGCGAGCGGGCAAGTGTGAACGGAGAGCATGGCGATGCGGCGGATGGGGGACATAGGGGGTTGGGGAGCAGGGGAGCAGGGGAGAGGGGGAGAGGGGGAGAGGGGGAGAGGGGGAGATTTGTAATCTCCTCATCTCCTCATCCCCCCTGCTCCCCTGCTCCTCATCTCCTTATCTCCTCATCTCCATTTTTTTAGCAGCTTTCAAGCAGGGTTGCTATTTTGGCGATGTGCAGGCGGAAAATTTCGGTGTCTTTGGCTCCGAAACGGTATTTGTACACTTCGTTGCCGCGCAGGAAGTCGAATTTAGAACGGCCGTTTTTAATCGCCGTTTCAATTGCGTGTGCAGTCAGCACAATGCCCAGACTGAGGTTGCTGAATCGGCTGGTGTCGATGCCGGAGTTGTACACCCACACGCGGTCGTTGTAATCGAAGTTGAACAGGGCTGCGCCGCGCACGCCTTCAACTTCGGCAAACATGAGTTGCAGCGTGCCAGCTTCCAGCGCGGCGCGGGCGATGTCGTGAAAGACGGCGCGACGGCCGTCTGTGAGCCAATCTCGTTTTTCGTGCATACTTGTTTGCAGCAGGTGGAGGAAATGGTCAACGGCCGTTTCCAACTCAGCCCCATCGGTGATGGTGACAAATTGCACATCCACTCCCTTCGCCCGTCGCTGCTTGCGCTTGATTTCACGCCGCTGCTTGCTGTCAATCTGCGCCAGATACGCATCAAATGTGTCGGGCAGGGGGATGACGGGACAAACTTCGTGGATGCTTTCCTGAAATGCCATCGCACGTTGTTGTGTCAGTTTTGACACTATTTGGCGTGAGGGGGAATGGGCGGGGATGTTGCACAGGTCGATGATCCCCCAAGCGGCGTGTTGATTGTCGTAGAGGATGTCGAAAACGGCACTCCACGCTTTTTCAGCATCTTCGGCGCGGGTGATGATGTCCAGATAATCGGTCTCTTCGACGCAGCCGTTAAAGTGGATCATGCCGCCGATTTGATAAAAACAGGCGATGGAAAGTAAACGGCCGTTTTCTCCGCGACTAATAATCGTATACAGGCGACTGTGCGGCGGTTGTAAATGCGTCCACCACGCTTGCTGATAGGCAAGTGTTTGAAACGGGGTGTCGATGATGCTTTCTTTGGCGAGTGCGTCCCACTCGTCGGCTAAATCGGCGAACACACGTTCGCCGTGAATGATTGACGTTTGCATAAAAAGTCCTGTTGTAGTTCACACTGGCGGAAGTTCTTCAAGGTTGGGTTTGGCAACGCCAAACCCGTACAGTAGGGGCATGGTG
>CAYSDT010000190.1:0-2472 GCA_964429835.1 uncultured Ardenticatenaceae bacterium
ACTACAGCCATCCCGCTTCGATCTTGATTAGCAATACCACAACTGAGAACAAATGTACTATAATTGTTGAAATTATAATAAATAAAAGGTGTATTACTCATGGCTATCTCAAAAATTGAATGGACAGAATCAACTTGGAACCCTGTTACAGGTTGTACAAAAGTAAGCCCTGGCTGTAAGCATTGTTATGCGGAGCGCATGGCAAAGCGGTTGAAGGCTATGGGACAACCTAATTATGTTAACGGCTTTGAATTGACGCTACAAGAGCATATGCTAGAACGGCCGTTACAATGGAAGAAACCCCAACAAATCTTCGTCAACTCCATGAGCGATCTTTTTCATAAAGATGTGCCGCTGGAATACATCTTGCGCGTTTTTGATGTTATGAAACGCGCTTCTTGGCACCAATTTCAAGTGCTGACCAAACGATCACAACGACTGATGGAACTCAGTGATGCACTTGAATGGCCTGATAATGTGTGGATGGGCGTTAGTGTGGAAACGTCTGAGTACCTATATCGCATTGATCATTTACGGGCAACGGGCGCAAAAGTAAAATTCCTGTCGTTAGAGCCATTGCTGGGGCCGTTGCCAGATATGAACTTAACAAACATTGATTGGGCTATCGTTGGCGGCGAATCTGGGCCAGGCGCACGCCCTATCAAAAAAGAGTGGGTGATTGATATTCGAGACCAATGTTTCTTGGGACGTGTCCCCTTCTTCTTCAAGCAGTGGGGCGGAGTACAAAAAAAGAAGAATGGACGCGAGTTAGACGGCCGTTTTTATGATGAACTCCCCACAACCAGTTCATTGCACCCTGCTTTTGCGTAGAGTGATAATTGGTATCCTATAAATTGAAATCTCCCCCTAAATGTCCTTGTAAATGTCCCCCTAAACGCCCCTGTACATTTACACGCTGATGTCAGAACGATTGGGCGGGCGATTGAGAAGTTGGGAAAAAACGGCCGTTTACAACGAATCGGTTCTGCAAAAACAGGACATTGGGAATTGTTGTGATGGGGCAAAGTGAACCATATTAGTTCTGTCAAAGCGGAACATTAGGAAACTATTCCTCCAATCCCTGCTGAAAATCAGCCTTGACCCCATCCGCCCCGCTGATCTGCGTTTGCCAACGCCACACATACTCATCATCCACCAGTTCCGCTTCGATGGTTAGTCGAATCGTGTCCCCTTTGGCGATGGGGACGGGTTCGAGCAGGGGGAAGAATCCGCGACCGTACACGCTGGCTATCTTTTCAACGTCGGGGGCATTGGAAAAGCCGATCCCATCACCGATTTCAGCATCAAACCAGATAAACAGCCCGTGCGCTGTGCCTTCACGAACGGCCGTTTGCACAACAGGCGGCGGCGCGATATTTGGATTCTCAATAGTCGCATAATCCAACGTCGTCCACACGCTCGGCTCCGTTAGCAGATGGTGCGGCTTAAACATATCGGTATCGTCGTTACCCCATACATTCAGGGCGTGCCGCTTGCCCGCTTCCATTTTCAACCCATACGGCGACTGCCACGGGGCGATTAAATCGTTGTATATATTTCGTGCTTCCACCACCGTCACCCGCAATGTGTCCCGTTGTGGAATCAGTACGCCGTTGGGGGCAAGATGGCGTTGTCGGGCATCGACAATGGAGGCGATATGCTGTCCAAACAGGGGCAATTGCCCGCGTAAATCGGAAACGATGACATCTGCTTTTTCGGGCAACGTGACGTTGGTCGAAATATCATGGTGGAACGTGATGCGGTCGGCAAAGCCATTTTCAGCCGCCAATTCACGCGCTAAATGGATGGCATCGTTTGGTTCGATGGCGTACACATGCCGCGCCCCAAATTTACAGGCCAACAGGGCGTGAATGCCCGTCGCCGCGCCAATATCAAGGACGACAGAATCGGGGGTGATGGCCTCTTTCAACGCATACGCATACGCATCCATCCGCACTTTGTCGGCGATCATGTCACCGTAATCACTTATGTTGTACATAAAAAGGAAAAAGTCTGGCTTTTACCACGCTGATTTGCATCACTGTGAAATAAAAGCCAGACTTTTGGTATTGATGAGACCTGACATCTCTTTTTGTTTTTTTATAATTCTAACAACTGTTTTTTCTTAGCAGCAAACTCTTCGTCAGTGAGAATTCCTTTTTCGTGAAGTCCACCTAAACGCTCAAGCTGATCAAGATAATCGTCTTCTTTCTCCGCTTTGGCATCCTCTTTTTCAAGTCGATCCCATTCGGCATCCGTCAATTCGTCTACCTGAATTTGCAAATCATCAATGGCAGCTTGTAATTCATCGTCGGACAACTCTTCTGCTGTCTTCCCCGTATGCTCTTCTACGCGCTGCACATCTTTCTTGCTCATTTTGTAAACCATCGCTGTGCCTAATGCGATCATGCCGCCCATCATAACCATGCGCCGCATACGTCTTCTGCGTCTTCTGCGCCGCCGCATACGCCG
>CAYSDT010000190.1:2572-6082 GCA_964429835.1 uncultured Ardenticatenaceae bacterium
CGAGCCATCATTCCGCCGCGTCTACCGCCCATTCCCATCATTGTTGGCTCTCCATATATGAAACGACGGGGTGAACATGTTCACCCCGTCATTTTCCTGGACATGGTTCAAAATAGAGCAAATCATCTTTACAGTTCTGTCTGTGTTGGGCGATCCTTGTGGTCGCCCAAAAAGTGTAAAGGTAACTTCACTGGAAATGAACCATGTCTTTTCCTACGTTTATAATTCTAGCAATTCTTTTTTCTTGGCAGCAAATTCTTCATCAGTAAGAACGCCTTTCTCATGAAGTTCAGCTAAACGCTCAAGTTGGTCGAGATAATCGTCTTCCTTCTCTTCTTCTGCATCAGCCTTATCTACTTCATCATATTCTGCATCAGAAAGTTCATCCACTTGAATTTGCAAATCCTTGACTGCTTGTTGCAACTCATCATCGGACAAATCTTCGGCTGTTTTACCAGTATGCTCTTCGATACGTTTTGTATCTTTCTTGCTCATCTTATAGACAGCGGCCGTTCCTAATGCAACCATACCGCCCATCAAAATCATCCGCCGTCTTCTACGCCGTCTTCTGCGCCGCATTCGTCTACGTCTGGACATTCTACGTTGCATCATTACGGTGCGTCGTCCCATTCTACGTCTCATGTGTTGCCTCCGTGTTATTGCTTCAAGTATTCAAATATATTGGTAAAGATTATGGAGGGATTTTGAATAACGCGCAAACGAAAACGGCTGTTATTCCCCTTCACTCATCATTAAATGCGTCCGCAACATATCCAACATCGCCACCGCACGGGCGATGAGGGCTTTGTTTTCGGCCTTGTTCGGCCACAGGCTGGCTCCAGATGGATGGGGCAAGGGGATGATATAACGGCCGTTTTGCTTCACATCATCCAACTTATGCAATAATTCCCCTTCGTTCCAATCAAATGGGTCGGTGGTGATGGACGGATGGTAAACGGCCGTTCCAATCACTTCCGTCAGCTTCCATGTTTTGGGATACAACAGCTTAATCGCCAAGCCGCCGACGAGAATGATGAGACGGGGTTGCACGGCTTCCAGTTCACGGTCTAAAAAGGGGCGGCATAACGCTTGCTCTGCTTTGCTGGGAACGCGATCCCCTTTGCCGCCACTACCTTTGCCCGGATAACATTTGGTAACGGCCGTCATGTATTGCCGCGCCCGAAAGTCGGCCTCATCCCAACCCGCTTCCCCCAACCATTTGAACAATCGTCGCCCGCTGCTGGCATTAAACGGCCGTTTGGCCTCCACCTCCGTCACGCCCGGCGCTTGCCCAATGAGCAGCACGTCCGCAGACCCATCGCCCGAAAAAACCGCACCGGGAATGATGGCATGACCATCGTTTAGGCAGCGTTGGCAGTCGCGCATTTGGTCGTGGAGAGTGGCGAGTGGCGGGTTTGCGAGTGGCGGGTTTGCGAGTGGCGATTCGTTAGTCATCAACTATGCTCCCCTGCTCCCCCGCTCCCCTACTCCCCCACTCCCCTGCTCCCCTGCTCCCCTGCCCAAATTATCACTCTTAATCACCCCATCAGGATGCAAGCCGACAATCCATTTTGCCAACTGCCCAATCCCGAATTTCACGCCCAACGTGGGGCGCGGGAAACCGATTTCATGCAGGCTGACGATGCTGTCGCCGTCATCACGGCGGCGCACGGCGAGGGCGACGTGCTGTTGAATGAGCGCGTCGTGGACGAATGTTTCGACCAACATGGCATCGTAGCGGGTGGAGTGAAGGATGTCTAAGAATGTGGCACGAACGGCCGTTTTTGCATCGGCCGTCTCAATTTTATCAGTAAACCGCTCCCCGATTTCAGTCAGGGAAAGCGGGGTGTTCAAAATAACATGGGGCATGGGGTACTCCTTGGGGGGATCAAAGGGGGCGGCGATGGTTTCGTTGCGTTCCCAATGGTAATAGTGACATACGCGACCAACTTCAATCGCCTGCCGTTCATATTTCGTGTTAATGCGATACCCATCGCCCGTGACAAAAGTGCTGGCGTGGCGACTGCGAAAATACGGTGTGCGTTCCAGTCGCTCCGTAATCCACAACGCATAATCGGCGTGGTCGGTGGCGATGTTGAGCCGTCCGCCATCGACAAGGCGCGAGGCGGCTAACGCCAGAAAATTGTCGCTGATGATGCGGCGGTGATAATGCCGCTCTTTGCGCCACGGGTCGGGGAAATTGATGAATAGTTCGCTGATGCTTTTGGGCGGGCATAATGCCCACAGCACATATTTGGCATCCGCTTGGGTCAGTCGTACGTTCTGCACGCCTGCCACTTTAACTTTACGTTTGCCGCGCACGATGGATGGATTGGCGATTTCGATGCCGAGTATGTTGGCTAACGGCCGTTTACCAGCCAAATCAACCAAAAAATGGCCGCCGCCAAATCCAATTTCAATAATTAGCGGCGCGGATCGTCCGAAAAGTGCGTCAAAATCGGTCGGCCACGCGGCACGGTTCGCATCAAGGGTAAATGTGTTCATAATTTCAGGGGGGATGGTGCTGCCATCACACACAAAAGAAGAGACGTAAAACGGCCGTTTTACGTCTCTTCTTTACCGATTATCAGGCCGTCGTCAAGACCGCCCTAACCGCATTACTTTTCCTGCACAAACGTTTCCATGCTCAACTTCTGCCCCATAAACACAGACAGCATCTCAATCGGGATCGGGAAAATCGTCGTCGTATTCTGCTCCATCCCAATCTCAACCAACGTCTGCAAATAGCGCAGCGTCATCGCGCCTGGCTCATCCTGCATCCGTTTAGCCGCTTCAGCCAACTGCTCCGATGCCTGCAATTCACCCGTCGCATGGATAACTTTGGCACGGCGTTCACGTTCGGCCTCAGCCTCACGCGCCATCGCCCGCACCATCTGTTGGTTCAAACCGACATCTTTAATTTCAACAATACTAACCTTCACGCCCCACGGCTCAGTCGCTTCGTCGATGATGTGCTGTAACGTTTCGTTGATGGCTTCTCTGTCTTGCAACAGTTGATCCAGACTGGATTGCCCAATCACGTTACGCAAACTGGTCTGAGCAATCTGCCACGTCGCCCGCCGAAAGTCTTCAATCTGCACAATGGCTGAAACGGGGTCCAACACGCGGAAATAAACGACAGCGTTCACCGTTACCGTCACATTATCGGCGGTGATGGCTTCTTGTGATGGCACATCAAGGGTGATGGTGCGTAGGTCAACTTTTTGCATTTTATCGACAAATGGCAGTACGAAGAACAATCCTGGTCCCTTCGCGCCGATAACCCGCCCCAAGCGAAAAACCACGCCGCGTTCGTACTCTTGCACAACGCGCACGGAGGTAAACACGAGAATAATCATGCCAATACTTATAATACACAGAATTGGGATGATACCAGCTAATATAGTTTCCATTATAGGTTCTCCTTATATCTGATGGTGTAATGACCAATCAGAACGTATGGATGAATGACAATCATTCATCGGGTTAATCATGCCATCCATTATAACC
>CAYSDT010000191.1:0-6041 GCA_964429835.1 uncultured Ardenticatenaceae bacterium
CAATATCGCCAATGAAGCATTTTATCCCGCTCCTGATTTTACTATTTGTGATGGTGGGCTGTGGAGAAACGGCCGTTTCTACCCCAGCCCCCATCGCCCCCACGCCCACGTTGCCATCTGCCTTGATGAGCGACGAAGCCGTTGTACAATCCTTCCCCTCACCCGCTTACGGAGCGCAAGCGTTCCTCTGGTGGAAGCCGGGCATGGAACGGTGGAGCGAAGGGGCGTGGCCGCATGAAATTAAGATGTTGGACGAAATGGGTTTCGGCTGGGTTAAGCAGGAATTCTCATGGCGGGACATCGAAGGCATTGAAAAAGGGGCGTATGATTGGTGGAAGGCGGATCAAATCGTCAATGCCGCCAATGATGCAGGCTTAAACGTCGTTGCCCGACTGGATCGGCAGCCGTTTTGGACGGAGCCAGCCGATAATCAATGGAAAGAAAATCAACCGCCAGCCGATTTACAAGATTTTGGTGATTTTTGCGGGGCGATGGCGGATCGGTATCAGGGGCGTATTGCTGCGTACCAAATTTGGAATGAGCCGAATCTAGATCGGGAATGGGGCGATAAGCCGCCCAGCCCAACTGAGTACACCGCGCTGTTGAAAGTGTGCTACGAAGCGATCAAAGCGGCCGACCCCGATGCCATCGTCATTTCAGCGGGACTTGCGCCCACTGGCACAAACACGGAACAGGTCATCCCTGACACGGCGTTTTTGCAAGGGATGTATGATGCGGGTGCGGCTGATTATTTTGACGTGCTGGGCTTGCACGCCCCTGGTTACAAAACGCCGCCATCGGTTTCTGCGGAGGAAACGGCCGTTTCTGAACAATACGGCGCGGGTCGCTGGTTTGCCTTTCGGCATGTGGAAGATATGCGGGCGATCATGGTCGCCAACGGGGACGCAGCCAAGCAGGTTGCCCTCATGGAAATGGGATGGATGCTGCATCAGGAAATTCACGAAGGGTACACATGGCACGGCGTAAGCGAAGAAGAGCAAGCCGATTATTTGGTTGAGGCGTATGAATATGCCGCCGATAATTGGCAGCCATGGATTGGATTGATGACTACAATTTATTTCGCTGACCAATCATGGACAGAAGAAAATGAGCAATGGTGGTGGTCGATTGTGTTACCCGACGGCACGCCGCGACAATCTTATGAAGCGTTAAAAGCAATGAATAATGGATAATTTTCCATTATCTCTTGGATTCATATTCGTAAACTTAGGCTTGGGGATTAAATAAAGGGGGATAGTCATCCCTTTGACCATTGTCATGCCTGCGAAGGCAGGCATCCACTGTTTCCCAGAGACATGGATTCCCGCTTACGCGGGAATGACAATTTCAACTAACCTCTAACCACTACAGAATATGGTAATACTAATTCCCTTTCAGCCACGAAAATAACTTGCCAACAATATTTTGTTGCCGATCCCCGCGAATGGCTTTCGTTTGCCCGTTGATGATGACATCGTAAACCTCTTCATCCGTTTTATAATGCACCATCCAGAGCGGCAGTAAAATTAGCTTGAACGAGTCGATGCTCAAATCGCCTGTGCTGATGGTTAGATCATTCACAAAACGGCCGCGCAACAATTTTGATGGATTCTGCATCAGTTCACGCCGCACCTGCTTGCGTGCCTGAATGGACGCATCAGCGAGTGGCAGTTGATACCGTTCAGCCGGCCAATCGGCCAGATAGCGGCTGTCGTATTCCACCAGCCCCGTCATATCAAAATCGGTGAAGGCGCGGGTGAGTTGTTTAGACGGCCGTTTTCCCCCCGCAACCAACACATCATCCCAAAACAGGTGACGACTGCCGTTAATGTTGACCCATTGCTCCCCCTTTTTTTCCTTGCCGCGCCACTTCGCCTCGCCGCCGATGTCAAATGTCCATAACGGCAAATACACCCCCACAATGGGTGACACACGCGGCCGTTCTATCTCGTGTTTCTTAAACCATCGCCCCAGCACCCGCCGAATCTGCCCTTCCGATGTGGCGAAGGGGATGAGGGCGTGCGGCGGCATAATTTCATGCGTTTCGGCCGTTTCGGTGACGTAAACGGAGTCGCAATAGGGGCAGGTGATGGAGAGCGTTTCGGGCGCGAGCGTGAATTCAACGGCACAACTTTGACATTGCAATATGCGGGTGGCGACGGGTTGCAAATGCCCCTTCGCCGTCGCCAACGCGGCGATGAAATCTTGTTCCATCACCCCGATGCCGTATTCGGGCTGATGGGGTTGGGTATTTCCAGCTTCGGGGTCGTCTTCGTGACCGCAGAAATCACAGCGCAAGGTTTTGCCGTCAGGGGTGTAGTTCATGCGCCCGGCACAGCGCGGGCAACGGAACTGCTCGGCTTCGGCTTCCTGCGCTTCGGCAGGAATTTCCTGCACAAGTTTGTCGGGGTTGATGATTTCAGATTGGGATAAACGGCCGTCCAGCAATGCCAATCCCCGTCGCGCCGCTGCATTTGTTGGTTTGATGGCAACAACCTGCTCCAAACAGGCGCGTTTGTCGTCAGGATCGGTGTATGTTTGCGAAAGCCACAACCACGCCTTTACCTCTATCGCTTCCGTGCTGCCTTGACGAATTAGCTTTGAAAAATGGCGATGTGCTTCACGATGTTCATCCACTTTGATAGCGGCAACACCGCGCGTCAACAAATCACGCGAGCGCATCATTCGATTGCGTTCATCATCTATCGCTTCAACGACATGTTGTTCGCGGTAGCGGCGGTCGCGCAAAATTTGTTCGGGCGAGGGGAGCGGCTTACTGTCTATTTCCAGTTTTTGCTTATAGCCGCACGATTCACAAATACGCAAACGGCCGTTTGCAGAAAAAACAAGTGGGGATTGACAATCGGGGCAGGTGGAGGACACGGGGCAAGTGTGCGAGTGGCGAGTAGCGAGTATGCGAGTAGATTACTCGCTGCTCGCCACTCGCCACTCGCTACTTTCTATTGAACATAAGCCGCATTTACCCATCCAGTAATGCCGCTTGGGGTTTGAATTTGATACCAACTTCCATCTGCATTTTGCCCCATGAGGCTAAGCGTTGTGCCGTAATAAACGCCAGCCAAGATGGAATAACTTGTGCTGGGGCCAGAACGTACATTCAGCCCATTGCTGATAACGGTCACGGTTCCGTAAGGGGAAACGGCACTGTCTATGACAGGCAGCGCGTCCAGCGATGTGTTCATTTGTGTATATTCAGAATTGATCCAGCCAGTTGCCCCAGTAGGAGTCTGCACTTTAACCCATGCGCTATTCGTTGCTCGTCCCAATACGCCGACTGTCTGGCCGTAAGGCAGATAGCTAACGACGCTGTACGCCATACTTGGCCCTGAGCGGACATTCAACATGCCTGCGGTCACAACGGCCGTTGCTCCCGATGGCTCTATTGGCTGTACGGGGTCCGTTGGCGGTTGAACAGGTTGGGTGGGGGCGGACGGCGTGGCGACGGCTGGTATTGCCGACAGCGGCACGGTCATCGTGGTGTAGATGGAGTTCAGCCATCCCTGATGGCCTGTGTGTGTCACCACTTTAACCCATGTTGAAGCGGCATCGCGGCCAATGACTTGTACATAATTACCATTACCGATGGCGACGACGACGGGGTATTCCATACCCGGCCCAGAGCGCACGTTTAACATTCCTTCGTTAATCAGGGCGCGTGCATTTGCATCAGGAACGGCCGTTTCGCTTAAATCTGGTAAGCTGCTGATCGCCGTATCGGTGCTGAGATACGCCGCATTGACCCATCCTTCTACGCCGCTGGCAATGCGAATTTTTGCCCATGAACTGTTGGCGTTACGCCCCAACAGGGTGACAACATCGCCCCAGCGGGTGACGGCGACCACTTGATAAGCAACACCGGGGCCAGAACGCACGTTGAGCGTGCCTGCCTGAATAACGGCCGTTCCTCCTGTTTGTGCTTGTTCTATTTGGGTGGGGGCGGCGGATACGAGATTAACGGCCGTTATTAACAATAACGCCATCAAGAAAGCGACTAACGCTTTGCGGGAATACGAACGAATCTTCATCTTTTTCTCCTGTTTAACAACATTATGACAATTGCAATGTCACAACAGTATACAGGAGAGTATACCGTCATGACAAGCCGTAATTATTACATGGTTGCATTTCAATTCTTAGGCAGGCGCGACACCGATTGAAATCGGTGTCTGGTACACAAAAGCCCGCTGAAAGCGGGCTTACTTGAACGCGCTTTCAGCGCGTTTCTTGTGTCAGACATCGGTTTTTAACCGATGTCATTAAGTTAGCTAAGGAATGAGGATTTATTTAATCCGCGTTCCTAAGGAGGAGTAGAGGCTTCAGCCGGTTTTCTTCGCTAAACGTACCACCTAAAGGCGCGATTCCAGCTTGCCACTTGCTACTCTTGAATTGCATCTTGCAATCAGATGATTGCAGATTGCAATTACTTTCCGAATCGATCCTCACTACGAGCGCGGAAGAGCAAGCGAATCGGTGTACCATCTAATGGAAACGCCTCGCGCAGTTGATTTTCTATGTAGCGTTGATAGCTGAAATGCACCCACATAGGCTTGTTCACAAAGAAGATGAAGGTCGGCGGCGCGACGCTGGCTTGGGTTACATAGAAGAACTTCACCCGCTTACCGCCTTGGCTTGGCGGCGGATGCCCTGCCACTGCATCACGCATAAATTTATTCAATTTTGACGTGGACACACGCCGATTACGGGCTTCATTGACTTCTAATACCCGTTCAAAAATTTTCTGCGTCCGCTGCCCCGTCAAGGCTGAAATAAACAAAATTGACGCATACGGCAAGAAGTTTAGCTCCCGACGTAAGTCATCTTCATGATCATAAATCGTGAAGCCGTCCTTTTCGATGGCATCCCATTTGTTGACCAAAATGACAACGCCGGGCATCTCGTCAAGTAACATGCCAGCGATATGTGCATCTTGCGCCGTCACCCCTTCGACTGCATCAAGCAACAACAGGGCGACATCGGCACGTTGTAATGATCTGAGCGCACGCAAAACGCTGTATTTTTCCACGCCGCGCTCGATTTTACCGCGCTTGCGAATACCTGCGGTATCAATTAGGGTGAATTTTTGATCTTGCCATGTCAATTTGCTGTCGGTGGCATCGCGGGTGGTGCCAGCGATGGGGCTGACAATCGTCCGTTCTTCACCGATAAGTTGGTTGACCAGTGTGGATTTACCTACATTTGGCCGCCCAATCATCGCAATTTTGATGGAGTCGTCGTCTTCCTCTTCAATCTCAAATTCAGGGGTGGCACTGATGATTGCATCAAGCAAATCGCCTGTGCCAGAGCCGTGCAGGGCGGAGATGGTGAACACCTCGCCCAATGCCAGTTCGTAGAATTCGTAGTTATTGTCCCATAGTTTGCTTGATTCCAATTTGTTGGCGGCGATGATGACGGGCTTTTTGGTGCGGCGCAACACGTCGGCGACTTCTTTATCGGCGGCGGTGATGCCCACGCTGCCATCGACAACCTGAACGATGACATCGGCATCTTGAATGGCAATGGCGGCTTGTTGGCGGATCAGCGGCATGAAACGGGTTGAATCTTCGGACAATGGTTCCGTGTTCCAGCCTTCGGTCATTTCGAGGCCGCCTGTGTCAACCAGCATGAAGGGGATGCCGTTCCACTCTGCCTCATGGTAGAGCCGGTCGCGGGTTGTGCCAGCCACATCGGAGATGACAGCCAATCGGCGGCCAATGATGCGGTTAAATAATGTGGATTTGCCGACGTTGGGGCGACCAACGAGGGCGACTAATGCTTTTTCGCTCATAATAAAGTGTGGACAGAGAAAATAGATAGAGACAGAGGGGTTTTTCGTGTTGATGAAAAACGCTCTGTCTCTTTGTGAACGAAACGGCCGTCTCTGTCAGGTGAATGTCGGCTTGTTTCTGATGATGTTTATTTTAAGTTGAGGGGAGTATACACGTTTTGCGGTAAAGAGGTCATGCTTTTGTCAAAAGCATGACTTCTTCGTGCTAAGGAAGCGTTGTGGTGTCTGTGATGGT
>CAYSDT010000192.1:0-3276 GCA_964429835.1 uncultured Ardenticatenaceae bacterium
GGCATTTTGGAGCGGCGGGAATGCTTGTGCTGCGATGGTGGTAAACGGCCGTTTACCACCATCCTTGTTCATTTCCCCGTTACCCTTCATCAATAGTTGTTTCTGCATACCGTCACACTCCTTTATACCTAACTTGGTTTTTGCCCTTCAATCCGCTCAATCGCCTCGTTTGGCGGTACACCCGCCTCCGCAACGGCTTGAATTCCCGGTAAGTATTCATCCATCGTCAATACATTTGTGTAAACCAACGACTGCATTAAGGGAACGCTGAAGTGTGCATTTTCTACATCAACACTCGTTTTATAACGTACTTCCCCATCGTCTAAATCCATCTCAAAATTACCAATCGCCATCCCATAATTTACGCGCGTTATAAATGCCATCACCGCATGACGGCGATCCTTTAGAACGATCACTGGACAGGTGGAATAAAATATAAGTTGTTGCTGATCTTCCCGTATTTGTGTGAAACAATCCCACGAACCATTTTCACCTTGAACGGCCGTGTGTAGAACCATCTCCCCTTCTAATTGGTTAAAAGGCCACTCCTCTTCTTCAAAAAACTGTTTAACAACATCAATGATGCTCATTCCATACTCCATTTTTCTCACATAGTATTCACTTCATTTTTCCACGTCTCTACATCCACTTCAAGCAGTTGAGCCATAGCTGACTGTTCTTCTTCTGTAAGGTTTGTCAGGTAATTCTTTAAGTTCATCGCTATTTGTGGGCTTACTGTCCATGCCATAGATTTGATTGTGACAAGATTCTTCTTTATAGGATGCCGTGGCGATATCATATTGAGACAAAAACCAAGTTTAGGTTTCAACAGGCTTCTCGCATTTTTTATTGTATTTTGATTAGACCTTAGTTTTTCCCGTTCTTCTTTACGCGCTTGCTCCGCAACTTCCTGGAAAAATCCCCTAAGATCATTCGCATCCACATTTAAGAATGGAGCCAATGATTTTATGCCTAAGTCGCTCAATTCGGCTACGATCTGGGTAGAAACAGACACATCTTCCAGCTTTGTTGTTACGATATTAAAATCAAGTTGATCCCCTTTATCTCTAAAAGAATTAAGTGCATACCAGACTGCAACATCTTTCCATGTCAACAGTTTTAATGCTTCTGGATCAAGTCCCAAGCTATTGCCAGCATTCGTTTTTACATCTGCCCAAGAATCTTCCTCGACCGCCATCTTTTCTAAATCATCTTGATTAGTCAGCAGCGTATTAAGCTCCACTTTAGTCATTCCCAACAGTTCGGCTAATTTTGCTTTACCAAAAGAGGAGAGAATGAATAAATAGCGCAGATCGATCCCCGCATCTGTATACGCTTTGACCAATGTACCCGCATGAATACCGCCTGTATTATGATAAGTGGATAAGGTATGTATTGTTGCCATATCCATATAGGTTAAACGTTCTTTTTCTTCATCAGAGAATTGAACACCTTGCATGTTATTCATCAAGTTGAGTCGATCTGTATTCTGCACTGTCGTTTCGCCCAAACTCTCTCGCCATTCATGTAATTCATTATCATCCATGCCCAAATGCTGCCCCAACCTAGCACGGGCAACTTCGCCAAGCCTCCCCAAGAAGTTCATACTGACTGGCTTAGTGATTTCAAATTGGTCTAGCAGGTCTACGCCTGCTCGCTTAAATAACGCTACGACGTGTTCAATATCTAATTGAGTTCCCTTCCCACCCCATTTACGGAACGTGTATAAAACAATCATATCTTGCAAGGACATGCCGTGTACTTCATGATGAGGAATACGCATTTCCTGAGCCGTTTTCATTTTGAAAAGCCCTTCTTTTTGTCGGCTTTCAGTCCCTGTTCCGATAGTATCAATGATGTTTGTTAATGGGTCGGCATGGTCTTTATCACCGTAAGCTTGGCTTTCTTTTTGCAGGGCAGCATACAACTTACCAGGTGTCCAAGCACGTTTATGCAATACACGCAGCCCACCGCCAGCAAAGCTTAATCCCGCCGACTGAATAACATCACGGGCAAATGATGTGCAGTTGAATCCCATAAGCGTGTACGGCGGCGGACTTTGATATGTTGTCTGCGCCAGCGTGAGTGCTTTTTGGAACTTGCCACCGTCTACCTCATAATCTATGTATCTTCTGTTTGGATCGTCTTCATGGAAAATATCGGGATGCCGCACTTGTCCGGGTGTGGCATCTGTGGGAGACCCATACCCGCCTGTCATCGTATCTTGTACTGGATCAAAAACTTGTTGAGGGTAGAAACCATAACTGTACAGAGAGTGCAGTGCATTGCCAACGTAACTGCCTAGCCGCACCCATGTATGGCCGACATCATGAACACCTCCTGTAAACTCATTGATCAGCTGTTGTTGTTTCTCTTCTGTTTTGTTATCTAATTTCCCCCGTGAGGACAAAACTTTCTTCGCCAGTGATGAAAGGTCTCCCTTGATTGCTTTGAAGCTGCCTTTTGGCGACTTGAGCGCGATATTACGCAATGCTTTAATATCTTTAAGCCAAGATACGCGCGTTTGAGAGACGGCCAATGTGATTTTGAATTTGTCGGGCGCGTCGTTTTGCAGAGCGTCATTTGTGAAATCTGGCTGTGCGCCGCCTATGCTCCCCCATGATTGCTGTGCTTTTTCCTGAACTTCTATATCTGGAGCCAGCAATGCTTCATTGAAGGTGGTTTGATAGGCCATTTTAATATCACGGGCTGTTGTGGTGCGGTTTTCAGCTTGTCCCACTTTTTCAACATAATAATCGGCCGCTAATTTTCTACGGTTTGATTTTTTCTGACCGCCTTTTTTGAAGCGCGACTTGTTTAATTGTTTGAAGTATTGCGTGGCGGCTTCAAATGTGTTGAGCGTGTTTTCCTCTGGCTCTACTTGGGCTTCTACTTGCTTCTTTTTGAAGGGATTCCAGCGTTGTACAACAGGCTGATCTGTTTTTTTGATGTTTTCCAAGTGACTGCGTTGTACTTGCCCGCCCGTCTGTTGCACCACATGCGTCAATTCATGCGCCAGCAGTTCCTGTCCAGCCGAATTGTCTGGATTATATGCGCCATCGCGGAAGAAAATGTCTCGCCCTGTTGTGAAGGCGCGGGCTTGGATGGATTGATTGAGTTGATTGGATTGACTGTCTGTATGCACTTTCACATCGCTGAAATCGGCGTTGAACGAGCCATCTCCGAACGCATGTCCCATGTTGGATTGGGTGTTGGTGGACAACGGCCGTCCGCCCCCCTTCGCCCTTTGTATTCCATCCTCAATATCCGCTGAAA
>CAYSDT010000192.1:3376-6036 GCA_964429835.1 uncultured Ardenticatenaceae bacterium
AACGGCCGTCCGCCCCCCTTCGCCCTTTGTATTCCATCCTCAATATCCGCTGAAATCTCACCACCACCCATCATGGAAGATGGTTTCATTTGCAACTCTTCCTCATCTTCCTGACGTTGAAGTGTGGAAATCGTTGGCGATGGTTGCATTTGTAACTCATCGTCCTCTTCCTGACGTTGAACTGCTTGCGGTTTAGGCGCATTGATGTTTTGCACAACCTGTCTGGCAACCGCGTCCGCTTCCTGTTCATACTTGTCGCCGACGGGGCCAAGTGTCATTTTGCGCTGGATGACCAGCCGTTGAATTGCTTGGTTGCCAATGGTATGTTGCAAATGATTTATTTCAGCAGGGGTGATGTTGTCGAAATCAACGGCCGTTTGTCGATTCAGCACAGGTTGTTTATTTAACACAGGCGCAATCACTTCCGCTTTCGCCGTCCCCTGTACATCCCGCTCTTTCTTACCCTTCAACATTAACTCAGACATAAAACCCTCTTGACTTGCCAAGTTCGCCTGCTGTCATCGGTCTAATTCAAAATCACTATCCTTTACCAATCGCCCCATTTTTTGCAGCTCACGCCGCGCCCCATGTAATAAATGCTCTTTCTTCAACAACTGCCCATTAGAAGCCGCCAAATACGCCGCCCCGATGATAATGTTGCGGATATTGCCGCCCGCTAACTCAAACTGCTCCGCCATCCGTTCCAAATCTAGCTCAGGTTCGGCAGGCACGGTGTCGGGTAGCAATGCCCGCCAAATACGCAGCCGATCCGTCGCTTTCGGGAAGGGGTAATTGACGGCAAATTGCAAGCGACGGGTGAACGCCTCATCCAGATTGGCTTTCAAATTCGTCGCCAAAATCGTCACCCCATCGAACGCTTCCATCCGTTGCAGCAAGTAACTGATTTGGATGTTGGCGTACCGATCATGCGACTCTTTCACCTCTGACCGTTTGCCGAAGATCGCGTCCGCTTCGTCGAAAAACAGAATGGCGTTGCTGCTTTCCGCTTCGGTGAAGATTTTTTCCAGATTTTTCTCCGTTTCGCCGATGTACTTGCTCACCATCGTCGATAAATCAATTTTGTATAAATCCAACCCTAGTTCACTGGCGATGACTTCTGCACCCATCGTTTTGCCCGTGCCGGGCGGGCCGTAAAACAGGGCGGTGATGCCCGCGCTGGCGGCCAACTTTTTGCCCACGCCCCACGTTTCCAAAACGAGAGCGCGATTGCGGATGCTGTCTACCATTTCACGCAATAAATCGACTTGATCGGGCAGCAAAATAAGGTCATCCCAATCGTAGCGGGGGGTGATTTTGCTTGCCAACGTGGAGAGGCGACTGCTGGAATGGGAGCGGGCGGCGGCGAAAAGGTCGTCGTTTTGGAGCAAACGGCCGTTTTGCCCTGCCATATCCCGCGCCGTATCCACCAAATCACGGAGTTGCCCGCTTGTTAATTTGAATTGCCCCGCCAACGTCGTGTAGCCATCGTTGTTTTCGCTTTCTTGCAAGAAATGGGACAAAATGCGGGCGCGTTGTTTGCTGTCTGGTTGTGGAAATGTGAACCATTGCATCGGGCGATGGCGATCTGTGTAGCGTGGCTGCCACCATTTTTCGCCCGAAAGTATCAGCGGGGTGGGATGGGTGGAAATGGTTTCCACATAATCGGCTGGCGGCGCGTCATCTTTCAGGCAAGCGTCCCAATTGGCGATGTGCGGCAGGGCGTTGATGAGCAAGCTGTCACGCAACAGGCGACGGATGTCATCGTGGTGGCTGTTACGTTCGTTGGTCGGTTTATCGGCTAAGGTCAGGGTGAGCAACGGCCGTTTCCATCCCATCGCCATCAGTTGCGCCGCCGTGTCGCGGCTCAATCTATCCTTGCCCGTAAAGACGAGAATATCAGCAGAAACGGCCGTTTTCACCAATTTCTCCTGCATATCTTCCGTCAATAACGGCAAATCAGGCACGGGCGATGGGGTGTAGGTTATCTGCGTTTGCAGATGGTTTGGGATTTCATATTCACCAGTCAACAGCCACGAAAGCAACGCTGGGTCGGGCAAAAGCGTCTGTTCGATGAGCGGCGTGTCGCTTTCGCCTTGCGCCATTTTTAGCTGAACCAACTTGTGGCGCAACAACGGTGCGTCGGGGCGAAAATAGGCAAGATGTTGCAATCGTTCTGGTGTTGACTCGGCCAGCACATCCAAAATCATGCCTACAGACGGCCGTTTACGGCTCATATCATCTTGCAAAAAAGCGTACACATTGCCAAAACGGCCGTCCACTTGCGGCGCAACCGCCAGCAAGAAGCAGTCCAGTTCAAACCGATTCAACCCCATCGTTGCCGCAAGCTGATGCAGGCGCAACGGCTGACCGTTTTCTTCTGCATGGGTGATGATCGCCCCGATCTCATCTTCGGCAGCGGCACGCATTTTGTCGTAAGCGGCGATGGCATCGTCGGTGAGCGGATGCAGGGTGGAGCCAAACGGCCGTTGCATCATCACATCCACCTCGTTTGCCGACACAAACAGCTTTTTAATGTCACCGCCCGCCGCCGATACGTCCATCGTTTGCGCCGCATGGTCAACCGCCAACACCTGTTGGTGCAATAGCACATCCAGCCGTGCAAATTCTAATTGAAGGTGATTAAAACTTAAATCCATAAT
>CAYSDT010000193.1:0-3080 GCA_964429835.1 uncultured Ardenticatenaceae bacterium
AAGTTATTGAGATGTTACGGCTCCTTCAATGTTCGGTTTTATGTGTACGGGATTAGATGGGAAAACGGCCGTTTGGTTACACATCAACATAATTATTTTGGTGCAGATACGGGGAAACGTGCGATAAAAAACGATTCACCCGTATTTGCGCCCTGTAGAGATAAATTTAGTAGTCAGTGACATGGCAATCATTTTAATTCATTGTGTTATCCCCCTATATACAAAAAGAATAAATAAAGTTATACATATAGTTATCTTTTTTAGTATGTAGTAGTAGGGGGTGTGGATAGTGTGGATAAGGTCATTTTTGCCCTGTATGTGGGGAAATAGATGGGGCATTCACTATATCTAGCTGGATGTGTTGGCGGACAGGTTTTGAGGAATGTTAATAAGTCTGGGTAACAGTGTGGATGGACTGTTTTGTGGCATTTTGGGGTGTTTTCGCCCCATCGCCCAATATATGCGGATGGAGTAACGGCCGTTCCCATATTTGCTGATTTACATCGACATAAGTTATTTACGCTATGTAAAGTTCTCCACATTTATCCCCTGTTATCCACAGATATCCACGACTTATCCACAAAAAAAGAGCCGAGCAAACTGCCCGACTCTCTCCGTAACCTAAACAAGGAGTATATATAGGTGCTGGCGGCACACATTTTACGGATAAAGCATTTTAGCAGATACACCTTAGTAAGGCAATGAGAATTTGACAAAAACAGTATCTATTCGCTAGAATCCCTGCATTATTATTAACATGGGAGCTGCAATACGATTCGTATTGTTTCAATATCATTTCGTAGACGAGAAACTAGGCATGGAGGCCTTTTCATTATGAGTTTAATTAAAGTTTCGGCACGCTCACGGACGGCCGCAGTTGCGGGAGCAATCGCGGGTGTATTAAGAGAACACGGAAGCGCACAAGTACAGGCTATTGGCGCAGGTGCGGTCAATCAAGCGATTAAAGCGATTGTCATTGCCAGAGGATATATGGCTGAGGAAGATGTCACTATCATTGCTACACCTGAATTTGTAGATATTGATATTGATGGAAAAGAGCGGACGGCTGTCCGCATACTTGTTGAGCCGCGTCCAGATTGTGGCTCTGATTCTGACACGGATTCTGATAGCGAATAGCTTTTGGAAATAAATTTGAATAGTTGAAAGGGATACGGTTACGGCCGTGTCCCTTTTTTGTTTAGAGTGAAATTATGTTATCCCCAACTGATTTTTTTAATCTTGAAGACCCATTTACCGCCCAATTTTTTGAAGATTGCACTTATATTTGGGATGTTTTGCCCCGCTTGGCCGAAATCGTTGCCCGTTTAACCGATGGCAGGCAGACGATTCTGGGCGAAGTGATGGCTGGCGCGACCATCAGCGACCGACCGATTTATATTGGTGAAGGGGCGCGGATTGAGCCAGGTGCGTATGTGCATGGCCCTGCGTATATCGGGGCGGGGGCGGTGGTGCGGCATGGCGCATTTGTTCGTGAAAATGCGGTCTTGTTGGATGGCAGCGTACTTGGTCACGCCAGTGAGATTAAGAACAGTTTATTGCTACCCGGCGCACACGCGCCCCATTTCAACTATGTGGGCGACAGTGTGTTAGGCCATCGTGTAAATTTGGGGGCGGGAACGAAGTTGAGCAATTTGGGAATTTTGAGCGAGAAGGATAGGTTGTCTGGAAAACGGCCGTTAATCAAAATACCCATTCACGACGAAATCTACGACACAGGGTTGTCCAAACTGGGTGCAATCATGGGCGATGATTCGCAGACGGGGTGTAATTCAGTATTGAATCCCGGCTGTTTGATTGGCAAAAACAGCCTTGTTTACGCCAATCTTAGCTTACGCAAAGGGTATCATCCGCCGAACAGCATCATCAAATTACGCCAAAAAACGAGCAAGGTTAGCCGCACACGTTAAAATACAGAGTGGTTCAATCTGCCAGATTGAACCACTCTTACTTGAATTACATTCCAGACGGCCGTTTAATTTCGTGTCCAAACATATAACTTTTCTTTGTCCAGTCGCCATCGCCCGTATCTTTTTTGACATGATCGATAAATCCTTGCATTCGACTGTCTAGCAAGTCAATTTGATGTAGCAGTACGGCTTCAATTGTCTTGGGTTCGACGGGCGATCCCCACTCCTGTTTGCCATGATGGGAGGCGATGAGGTGAAGCAGTTCGCGGCTTTGCTCGTCGTTGAGGGCTTTTGTGGTGGAAACGGCCGTTTCTACCATCAAAATTGCCCGCACGATATGTCCCAATAAACGGCCGTCTTCCGAAAAGCCAAATTCACCCGCAATTGTATACTCATGCACCTTGCCCATATCGTGCATCAGCGTCCCCGCCAACAGTAAATCACGGTTCACTAGCGGATACTGCTTTGCCAACGTATCGGCCAAATTCGCCATGCTCAACGTATGTTCCAATAAGCCTCCGATGTACGCATGGTGCATCCCTTTGGCGGCGGGCATCGTCGCAAACGAAGGCAGAAAATCATCGTTCAACAAAATATGATCGACAAGCCCACGCCACGGTTCGGCCAATGAAGCGATGAAATCGTATAGCTCCGAAATCATTTCCATCTTGGGGCGGTCGCTGGATGGCAGATAGTCACCCATGTCTGGATTGCTTTCGGGCAGCATCATCGTTGCTGTAATTTGTAGCGCGTCCTTGTAATCAGAAACGCGCCCCGTGACGGCGGCAACGCGCCCCGCACTAACCCACTCATCGACGGCTGGTGGTACATCCCAAAACACGCCGCCACTCGTCCCCGTTTTATCAGACAGGGTGAGGAGCAGGAATGGACGGCCGTCTTTTGTCGTCCGTCGGGATACATCTTGAATTAAAAAGGGGACGCTTGCGAGTTGGTCTCCCGCGCTTAGTGCTGTGATATAAATTTCTTTCATTAGAATTATTCCTTAGTCCACGAAGGTGGACTTTGTAATTGTTGCCGTGAATTCATTCGCCCCATACAATGCAAATATGAAACGACTTGTAATTGGTATTTCTGGCGCAAGTGGCGCAATTTATGGTATTCGATTATTGGAATTACTGCGTGATGTAGAAG
>CAYSDT010000193.1:3180-6018 GCA_964429835.1 uncultured Ardenticatenaceae bacterium
TACTCTTGCGAGCTGCCGATGTCACCCTAAAAGAGCGTCGTCGATTGTTAATTGTTTCCCGTGAAACACCGCTACATCTCGGCCATTTGCGCTTGATGACTCAAGTCACCGAAATTGGCGGCATCATCATGCCCCCCGCCCCCGCCTTTTACCATCGCCCGCAAACGATTGACGATATTGTAAACCAAACGGTCAACCGCGCTTTGGATTTGATGGGAATCGAATTGCCGCAAGATGTGTTTGCGCGATGGCAGGGAGGGTAAAAAAAGAGATTAAGAGATTGGAGATTGATTTAATCTCCAATCTCCAATCTCTTAATCTCTATCTTTTATTCATCCGCGTGTCCCATCCATTTTTTCATAACCGCTTTGATGTATGGCGTGCGAGCCACGTCATCGTACAGGGCAAGAGCCGCTTCTTCCGCTTCAAACGGTTCAGGTGCGTTCATAATTTCGCGCAAGTAGACGGCATCACAGCGCACAATCGCCTGTTGCACCAACTTAGCCCCTTCGAGATTCAATGAAATTGGTGCCGACCCCAGCGAACGGTCTTTCTTGGTTTGCACCACGTCGCCACGACGGGCGACGAGGAAAACGGCATTGAGCGAATTCTTCGAGATTTTTTGCTCGCTCTCACCATAGCTGTCGGACAGATGGGAAATCAGTTCGCGCCAACGCCACTCTTTTGCTTCCTGTAAATGGGAAATCATATCACGCAAAATGACGATGCGATCTTGGGATGGCACGATACGCAATCGCTGCTGTTTTAGATAACTGCGATACCGCTTGTATAACGGCCGTAATTCAGCTTTCTTTTCGGGTTTTGGCTTTTGTACATACGTCGTCGTGCCATCTTGGATGACGGTCAGGATGGTGGGATAGTTCGCCAGCCATTTGCTAAAACTGCCGCTGTAATGGGTTTTGTCGAAAGTGCCGCCGCTTAAATCCTTCATCTCCTTTTGCAACACGCTGATGCGGACTTGTTTTTGGCGGCTTAGTAAACGATCCACAGCAACGGCCAAAATTTCTTCGATTTTTGCGCCAGTCATTTCTGGTTTAGGCACGAGTGTTGCGTAGTAGATGTAATCGTCACACAAGGCGGCAAAACTTTTGCTGGTAGAGTGGCGAATGCCGACACCGATAACATGCTTGCCGCGCTTTCGTAATGATTGAACCAATGGGGTGAAATCGCGGTCGCCAGTGATGAGGACGTAGGTTTCGTACTGGTGTCCGTCAACCATTGTTTCCATCGCATCGACGACGATTTGCATGTCGGCTAGGTTTTTGGAGAAATTGTTAAGGCGCACATTGGATTGATTGGTGAAGCCAGCTGTTGTCAACTCTTTTAGCTGTTGGCTGCTATTGCGCCAGTCGCCGTAAGCGCGACGCATTACAATACGGCCGTTATCGGTTATTTTTTTAATATGATCCAACACCAAATTGATGTCGAATGTCATGTTTTTTTGCTTCGCCCCAATGACTAGGTTGTCTAAATCGAGGAAAATGGCGATGTCGTTGCTCATGGGTAATTCCCGTGTTTGTGTTGAAAATTTGTGTAATCAGCGCAATAAATGTCCCGTTTTGGCGTGAGGGGGCTTTTTTTGTGCTGTAATGGTGTGAATAGTGTGGATAAACGGCCGTTTACAGAAAAACGCCTGCATCCATCGCCAATTCTACTTAATTCAACAGTTCTCGCAATGTGTGGATGTAATCCGCGTAATTGTTTCCCGTGAAACATTGCCATGCTGTGACTACTGTTGCGCGGGGATAAAATAGCGAACGGCCGTCATGCCCAGCCAAACGGCGAGAAGACCAAGCACGGTACTGATGACCGTATTCATCAATCCCAATTTGATCTGTCCATTTTGCAGCAAAAGGACAGTTTCTAAACTGTAGGTAGAAAAGGTTGTGAACGCGCCCAATCCGCCAGTAAAAAGCATCGCACGCATATGTGGTGGAATGGGGTAGCTGTCAAATAGTTGCCAGAAAAACCCAATCAAAAACGAGCCGATTAAATTAACCGCAATCGTTCCCCAAGTGAAGTTTCCGTTTGTGAGATTGTAAATGCCGTTGGATATGGCATAACGCAACAGTGCGCCGACTGTCCCACCAATTGCGATGCTGATGATAGCGATAAAATTCATTTGATTTATGGTACGCAAAGCACGTCAGTGACGTAAACTGTGTAATTATCGTCGAGGCCATTCATTTCTTTTAAGACATCAATTGTCGTGCCGACGGTTTGGGAAATGGTGTACGCGCTTTCACTTTCTTCAACAACATAAGGGCGACTACTAGGACAGTACGCAGGGTTGGCGACGGGGAATGGTGTCAAGATATTTCCTGGCACAATGTTATCGGCGGCGATGTTATATTTTGCCATAAGAGAGATGGTGCTTGTCCAGCCAAAGTGCGCGGCGACGCTGTACAAGGTGTCTCCATTTTGAACGGTGTAACTGGTGAAAATGATTTTATCGACTGTTGGTGTGGGGGAAACGGCCGTTGGTGAAATTGTTGGCGGCGGGATGGGAGTCGGGCCACCTTTACCTGTACCCAGTGCTGAGTTGTGATTTATGGGTAATAAAATCACCATTTCATCTGGATATATCATATATTGCACCGTCTTTCCCTCAATGTTAGCAATGCCCGTCGTTGGCCCCGTGGGGGGGATTGGTTCAGCATTTAGGCGTGAACGCAAATAGACCACCCCCAAATAAAGAGAGATGGCAAAAATAGCAGCCATTCCTGCAACTGTTATCATAATCAGCGGGGCTGGCTTTTTAGAATCAGAATTGGAATCAGACATAAAAGTATTGTCCAGTAATACCAACGCGCATTA
>CAYSDT010000194.1:0-5956 GCA_964429835.1 uncultured Ardenticatenaceae bacterium
CCGTAAAAAACTGCTATATGATGTGGTAGATGAAGCAAAGAATATCGGTTGGTCAATATCTGCTTGAAATGTTTCTGCATCGGGATGATTCAGCTTAAATGTTTTCAGCGCAACATCCCACTGATCTATTCCAGCAAGTGTTCTAAATCCTTGTTTGTGTAATCCCCAAGACATGCCGCCGCAGCCAGAGAATAGATCAACAACGGTTGGTTGTTCCATAAATTTGTTCATTTCAGTGTGTATACCTCATTGACGTATACTATAGTATTCGCTTTGTTTGTGCAAAACGGCCGTTAATAAACCCCAACCTGTCAACCACGGTTGACACCTCCACCTAAAAATCATCCCCGCTATCCTGCGTAGCCGAATCCGCATCGTAGTGCGGATCTGTGTGGAATGGCGAGTACCCCGCCGATGATTCATCATCCCCCGATTTGGCAACTGGTGCAGAACGGCCTGTCTTGAGCTTGTCGAAACGGCCGTTTCCAAAACGCCACATCCCCAGCGGCAACAGCCACAACCCAGCACTCAAACAGAGGAAAAACACACCCAACCCAAACGACGACCCGCCGCTCGTGTCAAAAAAAGCGTTCAACCCAACCGCAACAAAAAACAGCGATGGACACAAGATAATTAAAACCATCACCAGCACCCACCATTTCACATTGCCCTTGTTCATAAGTACCTCTTCACAATATCTTCATATTCTTGCTACACCATCTTCACTCGCCCCTGTCATACTTATAAGGAATGATGACAAGACCTGACAGGTTTCATACATGGAGTAAAACATAATGAGTGAAAATCAATCTTCCTCTTGGAAGACAAAGCTATTATACAACAATAAACCCGACGATGATCGCAGCCGCATGAAAGCCGTCGCCAACAACGTCATTTTGCATCTGCACCCCGCCAAAGTTGCCAAACCCGCCCTGCGCTTTTCCTACACATGGGGATTGGGCGGACTGTCCACCATGCTGGCACTCGTCCTCATCACGACGGGGGTTTTGATGATGTTCCGCTACGATGCCAGCGTCGAACGGGCTTACACCAGCGTACAAGCGATGGAAACGGATGTTTTATTTGGCTCGCTGACCCGCGCCATGCACCATTGGTCGGCCAATTTATTGGTGGTGACGGCGTTCCTGCACATGTTGCGCGTCTTTTACACGGGCGGATATAAAAACGGCCGTTCTACAAATTGGACAATCGGCCTCATCCTCTTCCTCATCATCCTCGCCTTCAACTTCACAGGTTATCTGCTTCCTTGGGATCAACTCGCGTATTGGGCGATCACCGTTGGCACCAGCTTACTCAGTTACATCCCCGTCGTCGGCGACCTCATTTCCAATTTCCTGCTTGCTGGCCCCGAAGTTGGGCAAGGCGCGTTGCGTAATTTCTACGCCATTCACGTCTCCGTTTTGCCCGTGCTGTTTACCCTGTTGATGGCGTGGCATTTCTGGAAAGTACGCAAAGATGGCGGCATCTCGCAACCCATCCCCCCCGAAAGAACCCGCATTGAGAAAGTCACCACCATCCCCCATCTGGTACAGATTGAACTCGCCGCCGCCATCGTTCTCATCACCACGCTGTTGCTTTGGTCGATGGCCGTTCCCGCGCCACTGGAAGCGTTAGCCGACCCGTTGCATCCGCCAAACCCCGCCAAAGCGGCTTGGTATTTCATGGGCGTGCAAGAATTGCTCCTCCACATGGACGCATTGGCGGCGATGATTTTGACGGGCATCGGCATGGTAGCCATCTTCCTCATCCCCAAATGGGACAAACAGGGTGATGACATCGGCATCTATTTCCGCTCCGCACGGGGGCGCGTAGCCGCCATCGTCGGCATTCTCTGGAGCATCGTGCTGGTTCCCATTCTCGTCGTAGTTGATGAATACTGGCTTGACTTGCCCGCGATGTTCCCCGATGTGTCCAACTTTATCATCAACGGCGTAGTGCCATTGCTGGCAACCTTTACGGGATTGGCTTTCATTTATATGCTGATTCGTGTAATCGGCCGTTTAACCCACAGCGAAACGCTGGTTGGCTTATTCAGCTTCATTTTCAGCAGCCTAATTCTGCTAACCATCGTCGGTGTCTTTTTTAGAGGCGCGAATATGGCGTTGGTATTGCCGTTTTAACCATCGTAGGGGCGGTTCGCGAACCGCCCCTACACGGGTTACGGGCATGGCGTTGCCATGCCCCATCACGAGAAATTATTATGACCGTAGACAGAAAAAAACAAGAACAATTAACACGACGCAATTTCCTTAAAATGGGCATCGGCGCATTGGGCGCGGTGGCTTTATTGGAAATTACAGGCGTGAGCTTACTTTACATGCAGCCCCGATCATCAGAAGGCGCGTTCGGCGGCGTGGTTGAAGCTGGCACCGTTGACAGCTTTCCGCTCGGCTCGGTGACAGAATTCCCAGACGGCCGTTTTTATTTAATTCGTGCAGAAAACGACGGCTTCCTCGCCGTTTATCACCGTTGCACCCATCTTGGTTGCACCGTCAACTGGCAAGCGAACGAAAATCGCTTCTTCTGCCCCTGTCACGCCTCCGAATTTGACATTCACGGCGACGTGCAAAACCCACCCGCCCCCCGCCCGCTCGATACCTTCGCCGTTACAATAGAAGAAGGCATCGTTTATGTGGACACATCCGGCCCACAAAAGCGGGATGAATTTGCGGCCGAGCAACTCGTTTACGCATAAAAATTTAAGCGGAGTGGAGGCTTTAGCCGGCCTGTTCCGGCTAAAGCCTCCACTCCGAATCAGATCATGAACAAATACAGCATCATCACCTTAATCGCTTTACTCGTACTGGTCATCGCTTTGCCGATTTATGCGTTGCGCGAACCAGAACGTCTGGAAACATCACAAGAAGAGTTGCGGCAAGAGTTCGTCGCTGACGCTTCCATCATGTATGTCGAAAATTGTGCCGTTTGTCACGGCGCGACGGGGGAAGGCATCGGCAGTATGCCCGCCCTCAATAGCGGCGCACTACGCGAAGCAGATTACGACTTCCTCTACAAAACAATCGAACGCGGCCGTTATGACACCGTTATGACAGGCTGGCATGTGGAAGAAGGCGGCATCTTCAACGAGTACCAAATTGACGAATTCGTCGCCCTGATTCGCTATGGCGATTGGGGCGCGGTCGGCGATTTGGCCGTTGCCGAAGGAAAAGTCCCCGCCACGATGCCCATCCCCGCCGTTGACGAAGAGATGTTGGCTGAAATCATCGCCCTTGCGCCCGAAGGCAACGAATGGGCGGCTGGGATTCAGCTTTACGCCAATAATTGCACCGTTTGTCACGGCGTAAATGGCGAAGGCAGCGAATTAGCCGTGCCGCTGAACGACGCGGCCGTCCGCGCCACCGATGCCGCCGAACTGACGCGCATCATCACCGAAGGCGTTCCCGGCACGATGATGACGGGCTGGAGCAGCGTATTAAGCCCCGACGAGACCGCGCAAATCGTCGCCTTTTTGCAAAATTGGGACATTATCGGGCAGGAAGAACTCGTACTCGTCGCCCCCGAACCTGTGCAAATTGACATGAGCGACCCCGAACAGGTGATGGCGATTGGTGAGCAGATTTTCAACACAACTTGCACCTCTTGTCATGGCGTGGAAGGCAGCGGCGGCACTGGCCCAGCCATCAACAGTCAGCAATTTTTGACCAACAAGACGGATGAGCAGATTATTGACACCGTTATCAACGGCGGCCATCGCCCCGGCAGCATCATGCCCGCTTTTGGCGACCGTTTCACCAGCGATGAGATCATCGCCCTGACCAGTTTCATCCGTGCATGGGAACCGACTGCGCCCACAGTGGAAAATCCACGCGGCACAGAGCAAGGTCAAGGCGGCCCGCCATGGGCTTCCGAAGACCCAAACAGCAGCGGCTCACGCGGCGGCGGCAAAAATGGCGGCGGTGGCGGCGGCCCCGCGTGGCGCACAGATGAAAACAGCACCCCGCCCGGTCAAAGCGACGGCGGTCACACAGATATGGGGGCGGATGGCATGACGCAGGGGGATACGCTATTCTTTGATGGCACAGTTGTCATCGCCAATGAAAACAAGCTCATCTTTAGCGACAGCGCGACGGGCGCAATGCACGAGGCGATGCTGGGGCCGCCCTTCTTCTGGGACGAAAGCGGGATCGCGCTCAATCCGGGCGATTCCATCAGCCTTGAAGGGTTTGAATCGCCCGACCATATGGAAATCAATTGGTTGACGAATCACACGACGGGAGAGATGATAGAAATAGATAGAGGGGAGAGATAGAGATAGAGTAGAGAGTGTAGAGATAGAGGGTGTCGTCTTCAACAAAGATCACAATGCAATTCTAATCCTCTCTATCTCTATCTCTATACTCTATCTTTTCGGAGAGATTATGAGCAAAACAATTTTGGTAGTTGATGATGAGGCGCGATTGGTTAGTGTAGTGCGCGGCTATCTGCAAGATGAGGGGTTTAAGGTGGTAACGGCCGTTAATGGGCGTGAAGCTCTCTTCGTTTCGCGTGAAGAACATCCTGACCTCATCATCCTTGATTTGATGATGCCTGAAATGAATGGATGGGAGTTCATGCGGCTGCATCGTGCCGAGAATAATACGCCGATCATCATGTTGACCGCCCGCGTGGAAGATGTGGATATGGTGGCGGGGTTGGAAATGGGGGCGGATGATTACATCACCAAACCATTCAGTCCGCGTGAATTAGTCGCCCGTGTACGCGCCGTGCTGCGGCGGACAGAAAAAACGGCCGTTTCTCCCACAAAAACCACCCGCATCGGCGATCTTGAACTGAATGATGATTCACGAACTTTGAAGGTAAACGGCCGTTATGTAGACCTCACCAAAATGGAATTTGACCTGCTGGCGACGCTGATGGGCAGTCCCGGCCGCGCCTTCAATCGGCTTGACCTGCTGGAACGCACACAAGGGTACGCCTACGACGGCTACGAGCGCACGGTGGACGTTCACATCAAAAACCTACGCAAAAAAATCGAACCCGATTCCTCCAAACCGACTTATATTCTGACCTCGTTTGGGGTTGGGTATCGTTTTAATCCTGACCTGTAGATAGAGTGTAGAGATAGAGACAGAGGGGGTTCATTTTCAGCGAAGATTGCTGGTTAATACTGAACTTCTCTATCTCTATCTCTACCCTCTGCACTTCTTATGTCTTCCATTCTCTCCGTCCGACACGCACTTTGGTTCAAATTAACGGCCGCTTTTCTGCTCGTCGCCATCACGGGCGTGTTGGCGGTTTCTGTATTGGCAAATCGGGTTACAGCCAACAGTTTTCGCACCTATCTGCACGAAGATCAGGCGGGGCGATGGACAGATTTGCAAGGCCAATTGGCACGATCATACGCCCAATTGGGCAATTGGAATGGCGCGGAACAGATTTTGATCGCCGCACGGCCGGGACGGGGACAAGGCGGCGGCAGTATGGCGTTATTGGACGAAAACGATGAGACCATCGTCACCGTTGGCAAAGGGATGGAAGATAAGGCGGAAACGGCGTTGCGCGTGGGGGTGATGGATGAAAACGGCCGTTTAATTGCAACCATTCTCATCGCCGAACCCGGCGGGCAGATGAGCCGCGCCGCCGATAAATTCCTGGCCGACGTAAACCGCGCCATCTGGATGGGCGGGCTGTTTGCCGTCGCCATCGCCCTATTTTTGGGGCTATTTTTGGCGCGGCGACTGACCCGCCCGCTAAGCCAGCTCACCGACGCGGCGCATAATGTCGCTGAAGGGGAACTCGGCGAACAAGTCCACGTCACCAGCACGGGCGAGATTGGCGAATTGGCCGCCAGCTTCAATAGTATGTCGCTCGCCCTTGCCGAAGCGGAGCAGCAACGGCAGCAGATGCTCGCCGATGTTGCCCACGAATTGCGAACGCCAATCAGCATCATGCGTAGCCATTTGGAAGCGATGTT
>CAYSDT010000195.1:0-2712 GCA_964429835.1 uncultured Ardenticatenaceae bacterium
GTCGCGGGTTCGGTAGTGGGTAGTTGAAAACTGACCGAGTACGGCACAGTCTGCCCTGGCCCAATCGTCCACGGGAAAGGCGGATTGGTGGAAAGCAACCAGTACACCGTGCCATCATTGGTGGTCAGCGACACATCGCTTTCGGTGATGAGCAACGCTTGATCACCCAAATTTGTGACTTGCCCCGTCAACGCCAGTGTCGTCAAATCAGGGGAAACGGTCGCCGCTAACAACGTAATACTTGCACCATCGGCCGAAGAACTGCTTTGGAAGGGGATGGAAATGAGAACCTGCGCCGCGCCCTGCGTGACGACAAAACGAAGCCGCTCACTGGAAAGGCCGATGGGTATTTGAAATCCTGCGGTGGCAGTTCTGTTCTCGTTTGCATTGAGATAGCCGCTGAGTGGCGGGTTGTTTCCCAATTGACTGACGGCCGCATTGTAGGCGTACCGATTGCCAAAATCATCAATGAGGAGATAGTTGAGTTGGCTGGTATCAACGGCCGTTAAACTCATATTCTGCACTTGATAATCAACCAAATAGTTAGCAAATCCCGTGCTGGCATCGGCTAATTGGTAAACCGCACCCGTCGCCGTAATTTGTAAATCTTCCAACTGCACAGGCTCGCCCAATTCAGCGATGGATTGCTCGGCTGATTGGCTTACGGTGTCTAAATCATAATGCCCTGTCACGACTAACCGATCATCGCCGTTGCTGCCCGCCAAAATCAGCGTAACGCCCGGCGAAGTTTGACTGTACACATCCGCATTGCTGGCGGCGACGGTTTCGCGGCTGGCAAAAGTAAATGGGATTTCCTTGCCCGATTGGGTGCGTAACATGATTGCATCACCGGGCGCGATTTGCTCCATTAACGGCCGTGTGCTGTCGCTGTCGTTGAACAGCAATACATAATTAACGATGGTTCCATAAAGCCAAACGGCCGTGTCGTCCCCTTCCGATGGTGCAAATTCGCCGCCATCTTCCACTATCTGCGGATGGATGACGAACGTCTGCCCTTCCAATTTTACGCTGGTGGGAATGTCGAGCGACATGGTGATAGTATCTGTTTCGCTCAAAATAATGATGGCTGAATCTTGTGCAGGATTGACGAATTCTGTACTGGAAAAGGGGGTTGGCTCTAATTCTGGTTCGCCCGTTACGCGATTGTAAATGCTGTACCCAGAAAGCGAGCAGATGCCGCACGAGCCGCCAAGCAACAAAATGCCAACAATCAGCAATACGATCCAAACGGGGATCACGTTACCGATTTTCTTGCTCATGAAGCCAGATTTTTCTTGTTCTTCCGGAGAGTCGGCCGCTACATCCTCAATTTCATCGAGTTCGTCGATTTGATCGTTGCTCATATGGTTATGGTATGCCTCCGGGCATTGCGGCGGGAGCCACACGAATCAAAATATCGGATGTGCTGCTGGTGACGATTTGGGTGTAATTCAAAAACGGAACAACAACGCGCAACGCGCCAGATGTGGCGACGGAATCGAAGCGCACCATGCCTGCTTCGTTGGTATAGCCGAATGCGGTCAACTCACCTGTGCCATTGTCGAATAGCATGACGGCGATGTTGTTAATTCCCTCTTCAATGGCGGGGGTAAAATCGTTATTGGCATCGTAGAAGGCGGTGACATTGACGGTGGAGAGTAATCCACCAGAACCTGTAGAGGAAACGGCCGTTGGTAACGGCTGGAAAACTACCTCTGGCGGCGGTGCATCTGGCGTTAATAACGCCGACACATCAAATGGAGTCGATGTGGGCAATGGTGTGGGGAAGGTGAGCGGGGTTGGGGTAACGATGACCGTACCGCCGCCACCACCTGTACCGCCGCCGCCATCTGTAGGCGGGTAATAAACAACGGTTGCGGTTGCTGTCGGGGTCGGTGTTGCTGGGTCAGAGACACAATTTAACTCATAAGTGTGCAACGACGCTTCATCATACAACGGCGGGTTCACTGGCCCTACCTCAATATGCAGCCATCCCGTATACGTTGACCAATACTCCACGATACTGGAGCGATCCCCAATCTCACGATCATCATTGCCGATCCATGGGCTGAATGGGTTTCCAACCTGATCATACAAAATGATATTTGTATCCGCATACGCCGATAAATTCAACGTCTGGCAAGTGTATTTAATAGATGGCTTCACCCACAAGCGGAACATATCCGTATCTTGCTCACTGCCATATACGGGTATGAAATTCAAGCTTTTGGTTTCGCCATCCCCCATCAAACAAGCAGTGGCGATGGTGCTGTTATATTCACACGCATCTGCGCCAGATGGAACAGCTGGTGGCGGTGTAGCCGTAGGCGGCGGCATAATCTCATCGACTTGCAGGCAATATGTTTTGCCTGTCGAATCGGATGGGTCTTGATTGATGAGATGGACGTAGTAGAAGCCGTCAACATCGGCCGTAATTTCCAGTTCCGAGCGTCTGCTTCCTACATCAGCATCATCATTAGACGCGATGAGCGACCCTTGCGTATTATACACCCTCATGTAGGTGTCCAATCCTGCGCTTAAATCAAGCGTGTAAATGGTATATACAGAGCCTGGCTTGCCTCTAAATTTGAAATAATCAACATCCCCCAACGGCCAAAACGTGATCCCGCACAATTTTTGCGCCGTGCCGCCAACTTGATTAGCTGAGACGGTGTAAGATTGTGAAAGGGTGTTGTTTGGTTCGTAAGCATC
>CAYSDT010000195.1:2812-5953 GCA_964429835.1 uncultured Ardenticatenaceae bacterium
TTGGGTTGGTGTAAATGAAGCGGCAGACAGAGAAACAATCAGGACACTCAAAAGTGCGACTGCAATTCCCATGCGTATGAACTGCTGTTTACTGTTGCTTTTCATAACAGACCTTTCCCGTTCGTACCTTCTCAAAATTTCGGGAGACCTGACCGGTTTTTTGCGATATTCGCGGAAAACGAGAGGCGTTGGTGAAACCTGTCAGGTCTTCTCCATAAAAACATTATAAGTAGGGAGTGAACCAATAGCAAGTGAATGCGTAATTATTTAGTTGGATTGACCAGAACCTCGTCAACCAAGCCATACGCCTTCGCTTCATCGGCATTCATGTACATGTCACGGTCGGTGTCGGCGGCAATTTTTTCGGCCGTTTGCCCTGTGTGATGGCTTAGGATTTCATTCAAGGTGGTACGCAAGCGCAAAATCTCTTTGGCTTGGATGGCAATATCTGAAGCTTGCCCTTGTGTGCCGCCGAGCGGCTGGTGCATGTGAATAGTGGCGTTTGGAAGTGCGTAGCGCATTCCTTTTTCACCAGCAGTCAGTAATACCGTGCCGAAACTGGCGGTAAAACCGATAGCAACGGTGGAAACGGGGCATTCAACTTGTTGCATGGTGTCGTAGATTGCCATCCCTGCGTAAACCTGTCCGCCAGGGGAGTTGATGTACATGCGGATCGGCTTGTTGGCATCTTCGCGGGCTAAAAATAAAAGTTGGGCGACGATGAGATTAGCAATCATGTCATTGATAGGTGTACCTAACATGATGATGCGTTCTTTGAGGAGTAGTGAGTAGATGTCGTAGGCGCGTTCGCCACGGCCGTCTGTTTCAATGACCATTGGCACAAGTGATGTGGGTATGTTCATGTATTTCTCCGATAATGAAAAAGCAGGTTCATCGCTGATTAAACATAGGGACTTATCTAATCCCCAAATTCTAAACTGTCATTCCCGCGTAGGCGGGAATCCATCTTCTTGGAGAGATGGATTCCTGTCTTCGCAGGAATGACAATCTTGGTTATGGGTTGATCAAACACACTATTCGGTGATCAACCTGCTTATAGTCGTTATTCTGTATCTTCTCAATATTTCGGGAAGACCTGACAGGTTTTCCCGAAGATACTCGTGTAAAACAAGAGGTATTGATGAAACCTGTCAGGTTTTTACCCCAAGTTATTGAGATACGTTATTCTTCTTCGCTGGATGATTCATCAACGGCCGTTTCTACCGCATCTAACACATCCAAATCAGGCGCATTGCCCTTCAAGATGTCCACATATCGCTCAGTCGTTTTATCCATCAATATCTGGCTGCTGACCATCTCGAACCCCTGTCCTTGTTGATAGAAGCCACGAATAGAAGCACGCAACTCCTCATTATCTGAAAAAGCATCCAACTGCTTTTCGATAGCTGCATCAACATCTTCAGATGAGATTGTGATTTTTTCTTGTTTCAGGAATTCGCCCAAAGCCAAGTTGGTGCTAAGGCGCGTGACGGCACTATCGCGGAAATCGTTGCGTAGATCATCTTCTGTTTGCCCTTGCAAACGTAAATAATCATCCATTTCCCAGCCACTTTGCTCAACCTGCGCTTTCATGCTTTGCACCATCTCGTCGAGTTCTAGTTCAACTGCATTTTGCGGATAGTCGAGTGTTGCATCGGCGAGCAAATCTTTGCCGAGTGCATCTAGTAACTCATCACGGATGGCTTGTTCTGCCTGTTTGTGCAACTCTTCGCTTGTTTTTTCGCGTAATTCAGCAACCGTTTCCACGTCTGGATTTATTTCTTGAGCAAATTCATCACTTATTTCTGGCAACACTCTGCTTTGGATATTGGTAACATCAATGGAGAATTCAGCATCTTTACCAGCTACCGATTCCTCTTCATAATCATCGGGGAAGGTGAAAGTGAATTCGCAAGAATCACCAGCAGATAAGCCGATGATATTTTCGACAAAGGGTGTGCCAGCAAACAGTTTGCTGCTGTCCATGACTAATTTCGTCCCTTCTTCATCAAAAATGATGGCTTCGTCCCAATCATCATCGTCGTCATCTTCTTCTTCTTCAATATCAGCATCGTCGATTTCTTCGGTCTCTTCGACCTCATCGACATCCTCGTCCTCATCAGCTTCTACAACCAGTTCGCCGTGTCCATCAAGCAAAACAAGGTCGCCAGCTTCAACAGGGCGATCAACCTCAGTCAGAACGACTTTTTCTTCGCGCATTTCTTCTAGCGCGGCATCAATCGCCTCTTCGGTGATTTCTGGCTCGGCTACTTCACGGCGCAAAGCGCGATAGTCGCCCAATTCGATGACGGGCGGCAGGGAGATGGTGTAAATGAATTGCAACGGCTCTGGCTGCATATCGTTGAAGGTGGGTTGTCCGTAGACATCAATGCCTTCTTGGGCGATGGCTTCATTAAAGATAGGCTCTACTAATGCTTCAATTGCATCTGAGCGCAATGCACCCTCACCAACACGCTTCATCACGACGCGATAGGGGGCTTTGCCCGGCCGAAAACCGGGAAAACGAATGTCTTTGGCGAGTTTCTTGGCGATTTTACGCATCTCTTTGGCAACTTGTTGCTCTGGAACTTCGATGCTGAGTTTCATTTGCCGTTGTTCTAATTCTTCTTTATGAACTGTAACTGTCATGGATTTACTTACCTCGATTAAAAATAGGTGGCCTGATTAACGGCCGTTTTACTTAGGAATGCGGGTTTATTTAATCCTTAAACTTTAGTTTGTCATTTCCGTGCAGGCGGGTATGACAACTTTAGGTTTTTATTTAATCCTTATTCCTTAATTAATTACTTTCCTGCCACTCCTTCAAGAATGACAAGTGAATGATAATTTTACGCAAAAAGAGCGTTGCTAACGCAACGCCCCTGATTTGGTAATGGGGATGGTGGGACTCGAACCCACACACCGTGAGGTACATGATCCTAAGTCATGCGCGTCTGCCAATTCCGCCACACCCCCATGAACGGGGGATTATAGCACTCGGCTATGGGCTATGCCAATTTTGCGAGCAGTGAGTGGTAGGGCGATTGCATACTCGTCCCAATTCGTGATCGAAAATCGAAAAAACTGATCACGATTACGATTACGAACAACGATCACGATTGTCGTAACTCATAAATAGCA
>CAYSDT010000196.1:0-4664 GCA_964429835.1 uncultured Ardenticatenaceae bacterium
CGAAAGGGGTTTAATCACGTCAGAATTTAGATAACCAGATTTATTCTTAGAATCTTTAAGCATCTGAGAAGCCACTGATTGAGATATATCAAAAGGGCCGCCTTTTTGATTACCACGAAATGCAATGCCATGATTTTCAATTAATTGCATCGCCGTTGTCAAATCAACAGAGTATGTCAAATCTGGATTGATAATGGAAACATCCTTGCCGTCCAGCCACCTCATTGTTTGTGTGCCATCATCAAATCCGATAAGTGAAACGCGCACGGCCGCGCCGTCCAAAATCCAATCATTATCACTCCACGCCATGAAAATATCGCCGCTTTCTTTAATACGATCCAACACATCCCGATTTGCACCACCACGAATTGAGTTTGTCGCAATCAACCCAACTCGCTTGCAATTACCCTTTACAATTTGCGATCTGGCTTGTTCAAACCAATAGCAGACCAAATCGCTAAATGCAGGCATCTCGGCATATAGGTTAAACATATCGCTAACCGTCTTTCCCCCTAACTCCCGTCGTATTTTATTACCGCCCAAGAATGGCGGATTGCCAATAATCACATCGACTACAGGCCATTCAGGTTCAACAGGATTGCCATCAGCATCGTAAGTAAGGATGGCGTTCATATTTTTGATATTATGCAGGGGGCGTAAAACGGGATCATCCATCTCACCAAAGCCGTTACTGTTGCGCCATTGCAGATAGCCAATCCATACCGTAATTTGTGCTAATTCATGGGCATATATGTTGATTTCAATGCCGTACAACTGCTCTGGACTGACGGTCAATTCAATAATCGGCAAGTTGCGTCGGGCGGCGTAGCTAATCACCTTCTTTTGCAAATCGAGCAGTTGGCGTAAGGCGACATAAAGGAAGTTACCAGAGCCGCAAGCAGGGTCTAGTACGCGCACATCGCCAATTTTGGCGGCAAAAGCGACAAGATTCGCATGGACGGTAGCAGAATCGTCTTTACGCAACAGGCGGTCAGCATGGCGGCGAACATCATCCCACTCCTGACGCAACGGTTGCATCAATACTGGTTCAATGATGAGCATAATGTCATCGACACTGGTGTAATGTGCGCCTAACTGTATTCGCTTATCCTCCTCAATCACTCGCTCAAATAGTGTGCCAAAGATGGAAGGGTCTATGCCTGACCAATCTTTATTGGCGGCGTGTAATAACGCTTGCGCTAACGCATCGGGAATGGTCGGCACAAAATCATCGTCGAATAATAAGCCATTAAAGTGGCGAATTTCGTAAAAGAACAGATAACCACCATCTCTCATTTCGCGGAACAGGCTCCGCATACCGCGCTGTAAATTTGTATGCTCCTGCCCGTGTGCCTGTAACATTTCTGTAAAAATATGTGCTGGCAACAGGTTCATATCTTCAGCAAACAGCGTAAACAGAAGCCGTGCCATGAAGTGTGCCAACTGTTCGGCACTGTATGTTTCGCCTGTGACCCATTGGTGTTTTTTCATCGCATCGGCAACAGAGACAAATGAGAGCGCACTGGCAAGGGTGATTTCTTGCTGGTTTTGTTCAGGTTTGAGTTTGTCGGGGTCAAAGAATGCCCAGCGCAACATCTCTACCCCTTCGCCAGACATGATCTCTTTGGAGGTGATGACGTGTTTATGGATGGGGTAATTATTGAAGTTGGTGTGAATGATGATGTTGTGGATGTCGCTGGTGATGAGCAGGGGGGGATTTTGCAAATCTTCGCGGTACAACTGGAGTTGGCGATACGCCTTATCGAGGTCTTTATGCGGCCCTTTGTATTCCCAGATGAAATGCCCTTTGAAAAACACGTCGGCGAATCCTTTACGGCCGTCTGGCTTCACGGTTTTGGTCTCGAATGAGAACTTTTTGCCTGTGGGGTCGTAGTCGATGGGGACGGGATGGCCGACGAGGCGGCAAACGTCGTTGAAGTGGGATTGGGAAACGGCCGTTTCCTTTTGTTGTATTTCGTGCCATTTGGCGACAAATTCTTTGGGGGTCATAATCGTTCCTCACCTGTGGGATCGTATGGGGCGATTATAGCGTGCGAGTGGCGAGTATGCGAGTGGCAGGCGATTGCATACTCCAAATTCTGCCTGTCGCCATCGGTTAAAAACCGATGTACTGTTGTGCGAAATAACGCCCCGATCCCTAAAGCAACGCCAAAAAACGCTCCGTATAATACGCCGCCACCTGCGCGGCGGGTGAGAGTTGGGGCAGTGTCGATTCAAAGCTGTGTTCGCAGTCGGGGAAATTAAGATAAACGGCCGTTACTCCCACCTCGCGCAATTTTTCATATAAAACGGCCGTTTCCCGCGCCTGCACCAGCCCATCATGATCACCATGCAGCAATAATGTAGGCGGACAATCCGCATCCACATGGACGACGGGGGAGAGCAGCCGATATATATCGGGGATTTCAGCGGGCGAGCCGCCCATCAATGCCGAGACACCAATGCCTGTAAACGGCCGTTTTGGTTGCGTTCGCTTCACCACTTCAGCGATGCCATCTTTCACTTGCGGCGATAATCGCCGCAGGAATTTTTCTTCCATATCCGAATGTAACGCCTGCATATCCGGCGGCCCATAAAATGACAATACGCCACAAACGGCCGTGTCGCCCGTCATTTCTGGCGGCTGGAGGGCGGGCAAGTTGGGCGTGTACGCTGCCAGCAACGACAGATGGCCGCCTGCCGATTGCCCCGCCAACACCACACGGTCGGGATCGATGGCGTACTCGTCGGCGTGTGCTTTCAGCCACAAAATCGCCCGCTTCACGTCCATCACCATGCCGATAAGCGACGTTTGCGCGGCCAGCGTGTAGTCGATGTCCATGATGAGATGCCCTTGTCGGGCGAGTTGGCGAAAATAGGGGAATTTGCGGATGTTGCGACTGCCAAATGTCCACGCGCCGCCGTGTACATAAATGAGTGCCAACCCGCTGCGGGGGATGTTGTCTGGGGGTTGAAGGATGTCGGCGTATAACGGCCGTTTGCTGTCTGGATTACGGCCGTAGCTTACGTTTTGACGCAGTACACCATTAAAACGACGGTAACATATCGGTCGCCACCGCTGTTTGCGAAGGAGGGGTTTGATGGTCGGGGAAAGTTGCTGTTGCCAATCGTCGCCGAACGCATCGGCAAATTGTTCGTCGCGTGAACGGGTGACGTTGATCAGGTGATGGGTGGCAATTGCGCTTCCAGCCCCACCAGCTAACAGCAGTAACCAATCCCGTCGTTTGACCCCGACTAACGCCATCGCCCCATTGAGCAAGGCCATCGGCAACACCAATCCCGTCGCCAGCAACTTTGCCAACCACAGGGCAATGTGCAACGCCCCACTGCGCGGATTAAAGCGGAGCAGGGCGGTGATGAGGACAAGAACGACGGCAAATAAACGCATGGGATGAGTGGCAAGTGGCAAGTAGCAAGTGGCAAGTACGCAGACTTGCCACTTGCCACTTATTACTTGCTACTTATGACTTGCTACTTATGACTTGCTCACTTGCCGCTTCGCGGGGTGCAATAATGGTCAACACGACCGCGCCCAAACCAAAGAAGATGACGATGAGGCTGAACGCCCAGCCGATGTAAGGAATGGCGGCCAGCAAAGTGTACAAGAATGCGCCCAACAGCAGGGCGGCGATGGGGTTCACATCTTTTGAAGTGAAACGGGCGATGGCGGCGTTGGTGAGCAACATCACCACCACCACTTTGCTGATGAATGAGATGAACAGCACCAATGTCCAGAAGCTGACCCCCAATGCGGAGAAGCCCATCCCCCACCAAATCCACGCCAACTGCCACAACGAGCCAAACGCAAGCCCTGAGCCAATGGCGACGATTAACACGCCAACGATGGCAAGGGCGACAAAGCCGACGATGTAAGTGACAAGACCTGCACCTGCTGATGCAAACGGCCGTTTGCCCACAGTTCCCATCCACGCTAAAAGGTGACGGGGCGCGATCCAAATAGTCAATGCGCCGACGATGACGAACGACACGAACGCCTGCAAGGTGCTTGTCAGCCAATCGCTGGTTTGATTGGGCGCAACTTCTTCACCACCCTCAACCTCGACTGGATCATCTTGGGCAAGCCCAAAGCCGGCTGGCACAATTTGCAATGTGCTGCCCGTTCTGGCATCAGGGGCGATGTGGGCGACGGTAGCGACAGGCGCACCTTGCGTCACCGTGCCGACCGCGCTCATGATCAGTTTGAACAGTTCGTAAATGCCGACCAGCATATTATTGTTGCGACCAACGGTGCCAGCCAGCCGTGCGCCTAAACTGAGCGCGTACACATCTTGCCCGATTACAGAATCGCGCTCGGTGACGATGCTTGCGCCGATGTAGTAGAGGTTGTGGTCAACAACGGCCGTTTCATCCAACCGTATCGAGACCGACGCGACGTACAAACTGCCGCTAATCGTGCCGCGCACGATGACATTCTCGCCAATGGCAAATACGGAGCCATCGACATCGCCGTTGATGATGATGTTACGCCCCACGATGAACGCATTGCCGTTCACCGTGCCGTTCACCGTGACCTGATCGCCGCTCATAAACACATCGTTATTAACAACGGCACTGGTAGCGACATTATCTCCTTGCAGGGGGTTGTCACCATCGGCAAACGCTGTTCCAGTCATCACAAACAG
>CAYSDT010000196.1:4764-5916 GCA_964429835.1 uncultured Ardenticatenaceae bacterium
TGAACCCAGACGGGAAAATGGTCGCTGACCTCGATTTCAGTTTCGACCCCATTTTCTATCAATGTGATGCCCTTTGCAAAAAGATGATCGGCGGTGAATTCGATGCCGCCAACGATGACGGTTGGCGACGCGCCTGCCGACACGCGCTCTAGCCCGACGGCTTCAAATTGGGCGGTGATATTTTCGATGGAAACGGCCGTTACACTATTAAAATCACCGCCCACAATGATGATCGCATAATCATCCCCGTTAGCAGCGATGTCATCTGTAATCGCCGCAACCTGTTCTGTGCGCTTTGCTTCGCTGAGCCAAATTGTCTCTGTGTGGGTGCTGTACACAAGGGCTGGCACACCGTCAATGTCAGCAACAGCACGCACCGCGATGCGTGTTTGGCCGTTTTTGGGGTTTTCGTGGGGCAAAATCAGTTTGGCGGGCTGGCTTAACGGCCACGCCGACAAAATGGCGTTGCCAAAGTTCTTGTCGTGATGGCGATGGATGGAGGCGGGATAGTAGACGTAGTTGTACTGGAGGGAGCGGGCTATTTGGGAAACGGCCGTTTCATCCATCTCCTGCAACAACAGCACATCCGCGCCGCGTAAATTTTCATTTTCAAGCAACACCGTCGCCGCTTCTTCTGCGTCTTCCCCATACTGAATGTTCCATGTCACAAGGCGTAAATCTGGGGAATTTGTGCTGGTCGCCGTCGCGTATGCGCCAACAAAGGGGGTTGCTTCTGTGTCGTAATTGCTAATTGGCTGGCAAGCGGCGAGAAATAGCAGGAAAAACACAACGTACCACACACGAGGGGGTCGGTCGAAACGATGCCCAACCCCTTGATTATCATTCTCGCGTAGGCGGGAATCCACTAATCTAAAAGAAAATAGATGCCTGCCTTCGCAGGCATGACAATGGTTGAGGGGATGACTATCCCCCGCACGAGATATTAGGCAGTTTAACATGGTTCATTTTCAATAAATTTATCTTTACACTTTTTGGGCGACCTTCATGGTCGCCCAACACAGAAAGAATTGTAAAGATGATTTGCACCATTCTGAACCATGTCAACAGTTGCTATCCAAATCGTCTTTATGGATCAGGTGACAGTCACTGCCCGCATTGCCCAGCCGAGATGCGTTTATATGGGCAGTGACT
>CAYSDT010000197.1:0-3026 GCA_964429835.1 uncultured Ardenticatenaceae bacterium
ACCCGCATATAAACCATCAACGTCTCCGTCGCCGTCTTTTCCCATGAGAATTTTGCTGCCTGTTTCAATCCACGTTGTCGCAACTCATCGGCCGTTTCTGGTTCAGTCAGCAGCGCAATCATCGACCCGCCCATCTCACGGAAATTATCAGGGTTGATGGTGTACGCCGCATCGCCGACCACTTCGGGCAGGGAATCGGCATCGGTGGTAATGACGGGTGTGCCGCAAGCCATCGCTTCCAGCGGCGGCAAGCCGAACCCTTCATGGCGGCTGGGGAAAACGAACAGTTCAGCCGAGCGATAGAGCAGCGGCTTTTCACGCTCATCTACGAAGCCGATCCAGTGGATTTGATTGGTAAGGCCAAGTTTTTCGATGTAAGCGTCGTAATCGGGAACAGTGGGCGATGGTTCTGGCTTTTTGCCTGCCAAAACAAGCGGAAAATCATCCCCTTGCGATTTGGCGACGTAGGAGTAGGCGTGTAACAGCGTCATCACATTTTTGTGCAAGGCGTAGCCGCCGAGATAGAGGATGTAAAATTCGGGCAAATCGTATTTGCGTAAGGTTGCCATCTCCAGCAGGGAATCTTCGCCCTGAGCAGGTTTGAATCTTTCTTCAGCGGCGAGATAAACGGCCGTTACTCCCTGCTCATCCACCCCAAATTGTTCCACAATGTCTAACTTACTGGCAAACGAATCAGTGATGATATGATCAGCCCCCTGTGCGCTGGCGGTGACGAGGGCGTTGTACAGCTTTGTTTTCACGCCGCGCCGATAATCTGGCACGGTGACGGTGGTCAAATCGTGGACGGTGACGACGAGCGGGACGGGGCTGCGAAGCGGTGCGCCCCAATACGGCACATGGGCGATGGTCGCGCCCACATCGGCACACGCTTGGGGGAAGCCGCGCTGTTCAAACAGCACTTTGCCGATATGTCCCGCCCGCATTGGCACGGTTTTGATGTTGACGCTGGGCGGCACATCTTCCATCGCCCCATCGCCCGCCGCTTGCGGATAGATGAGCGTGATTTCCAAGTCGGAAACGTGCCGATTGAGATGATAGACGAGTTGGCGGGTGTATTGACCGCTGCCTGTAAACGGCCGTTGCCAAAAGTAGGCGTTAATTGCTAGGTGCATGGAGATAGAGGGGGGAGATAGAGATAGAGGATCGTTGGTTTCGGTTCATAAGGGGAACTATACAAGTTTTTTTGGAATTGGAAAACGGCCGTTTTCCATACAAGTGTATTTCAGTTCTGGGGGCAAAATATAATTTGCTCTATGACATCGGTTAAAACCGATGTCTGGTACAGAAAACGCGCTGAAAGCACGTTAACAGTAGCCCGCTTTTAGCGGGCTTTACTGTATCAGGCACAGATTTTAATCTGTGCCGTTTTTAGAATAATCCCAAAAGGCGGGCGACGAAGAAGGCGACGAGCAATCCCATAAATATCAGCCACGCATTGCCGATTAACCAAGCGATGGGGCCGACTGTATGCCCAAATTGTGCCAATTTTGCTTTGAGTGCGCCTGTCGATGGCTCGGTCAGGTTGCTGCCATCGGGAAAAACCAGCGTGGGAACGCTCTCGTTTCCATCGTTTATGGTGCGGACGATTTCAGCAGCGTCACTGTCTTTGTGGATGTCTACATAATCAAATTCGACTTTGGACAGCTTCAACAGCCCTTTGATGGGGCCGACATTGGGGCAGGCGGTGTGTCCGTATAAAATGATTTTTGAGGGATTATTCTCTGTTTTCATGGGCGGAAGTATAGCATTATTAGGGATAAACGGCCGTTTACCCCCACAACATCAGAAGTCAGACTTTTGACAAAAGTCTGACTTCTCAACCAATCAAAACGGCCGTTTCCTCCGCAATCTCCCGCTCTTCATCAGTCGGGATGACAAAGATGGGCAAACGGCCGTTTCCAACCACAACCTCATTCGCCCCATTTTTGGCCGCGTCCAGCGAAATGCCTAATCCATCCAGCCCCGCGCATACCATTTCGCGCAAGAGCGGGCTGTTTTCGCCCACGCCAGCGGTAAAAACCAACGCATCGACACGCCCTAAAACGGCCGTGTACGCCCCGATATACTTTTTAATCCGATACGCAACCATCGCCAACGCCAGCCGCGCCGCTTCGTCACCCGCCTCTTGTCGCTCGATGACATCGCGCACGTCGGCACTGCCGCTGATGCCCAGCAATCCGCTTTTTTTGTTCAAAATTGTGTCAATTTCGTTAGCCGACAGTCCCAATTGGCGGCTCATATAAAGCAGCACTGTCGGGTCAATGTCGCCGCTGCGCGTTCCCATGATTAAGCCCGCGAGGGGGCCAAAGCCCATGCTGGTGTCGATAGAACGGCCGTTTTCCACCGCTGTAATGCTGGCTCCATTGCCCAAATGGGCTGTGATAAGGTTCGTTTCCGCCAAAGGCTTACCCAATCGGGTTGCCGCCTGCTTGCTGACATACCGATGCGACGTGCCATGAAAGCCGTAAGCACGAATCCGATGTTCGTCGTACAGCGCGGCGGGGATGGCGTATCGGTAGGCGGCGGCGGGCATTGTTTGATGGAAGGCGGTGTCGAACACGGCCACCTGCACCGCGCTGGCAAAAATCTGCCGCGCCACCTCAATTCCTTCCAGATTGGCGGGATTATGCAGTGGCGCAAGCGGCACAAGCGCACGAATCGCGGCGATGACTTCATCGTCAATGATGACGGTTTTATTGAACCGTTCACCGCCATGCACGACACGATGCCCAACGGCCGTTATCCCCTCCACATTATCGGCCAATAAATCAGCCACCATCGCCAACCCATCATGGTGGCTGGCGATGGGTTGCTCCAAAACCAACTTCTGCTCGCCCGCTGGGGTGATGGTGCGATGGGTTAAACGGCCGTTTGCCTCCCCAACCCGCTCCACCAACCCCGCCGCCAACACGTCCATCGCCCCCGCGCCGAACAATTTGTATTTAATAGAAGAACTACCCGCGTTAATGACTAAAATTTTCTGCATACCGTACTCCAAAATAGAA
>CAYSDT010000197.1:3126-5894 GCA_964429835.1 uncultured Ardenticatenaceae bacterium
GTAATCGCCACCGTATTCACCACATCATCCACCGTGCAGCCGCGACTGAGGTCGTTGATCGGCTTGTTCAACCCTTGCAAAACGGGGCCAACGACGATGGCGTTCGTCTCGCGCTGCACCGCTTTGTAGGTGTTATTGCCCGTGTTCAAATCGGGGAAAATCAGCACCGTCGCCCGCCCCGCGACGGCCGAACCCGGCATCTTGCTCTGCCCCACCTGCTCATCAACGGCCGCATCGTACTGAATTGGCCCTTCCAACAGCAAGTCTGGGCATTGTTCACGGGCGATGGCAGTCGCCGCCCGCACACGCTCCACCTCTTCCCCATGCCCCGACGCGCCCGATGAATACGACAACATCGCCACTTTTGGATCAATGCCAAATCTGCGTGCCGTTTTGGCCGATGCAATCGCAATTTCAGCCAACTCTTCGGCCGTCGGCTTGGGAATGACGGCACAATCGCCGTAAACCAGCACCCGATCTTCCAAACACATGAAGAAAACGGACGACACCACCGATGTTCCTGGCTTTGTTTTCACAAATTGAAACGCGGGGGTGATGGTATGCGCCGTCGTGTGTGCCGCGCCGGAAACCATCCCGTCTGCGTCGCCCAAATGCACCATCATCGTGCCAAAATAGGAGACATCGTGCAGTTGATCGCGGGCATAAACGGCCGTCATCCCTTTATGTTTTCGCAGTTCGTGCAACGTCTCCGCGTACAAATCCAACTTGGGCGAATCGTGCGGATTGATGATTTCAACCTGATCAAAATCAAGTTTAATGCCCAATTGTGCCACACGGCGACGGATCGTTTTAGCTTCGCCAAGTAGAATGATGTCAACTGCATTTTGCTCAATTAAAACGGCCGTTGCTCGCAAAATACGCTCATCATCACTTTCAGGCAGCACGACGCGCTTCTTGTTTGCCTTCGCATTTTGAATGAGATTGTACAAAAACAGGCGCGGCGGAATGCCCCGTTGCTCAACGGTGTCATACCGTGTGGTGTACGCCTCAGTGTTGACATATTTTCTGAACAGTTTCAAACTGGCCTTGATTTTGCGCGGATTATCGGCGGTGATGTAGGAGCGCACCTCATTAACGGCCGTTACCGTTTCATATGTATCTGTCGGCACACCAATGATGGGCAGTACACTAGGCAACCCATCCAGCAAACGGGCGATGGGTGGCGATAATATCTCGCCCGCCGTGAGCAGTACACCCGCCAAATGGGGATAATTTACCGAGCGATGGGCTTGCAATGCGCTCAAAATCACCTCGCCACGGTCGCCGGGCGTAATCAACAACGCCCCCTCTTTCAAGCGCGGCAGATAATTCTGCATCTGCATGGCGATGACCATGTAATCGTATGCCAAACGGTGCAGATGCTCTTCGCCATACAACACCGTCGCCCCCAAATAGTCGGCAATTTCTTTGACCGTCGGACTGCCCAACAGTGGGTCAGTGGGAATGACGGTGATTTCGATGTCGTCATCAGCCAGTTCGACGGCCAATGTTTCCTGAATTTCCTGTACGCGGTCGGGATCGGCGCGATTGGCGACCACGCCAATGACGGGGCAGCCTTTGGCGCGAAACGCTTCGACGGCGGCGTGGATGGGGCGCAGCAGTTCGTCCATGCTGTCACCAGCGGCGTTGGCGATGATGATGACCGCCCCACCCAAGCTGCGGGCGACGGCGACGTTCATCCCAAATTCAAACGCGCCGCTGTCGTCCAATAAATCGGAGCCGATGCAGAGGATGAAGTCGTACTTTTCCTCCAGCTTTTGATATTGCTCGATGATACGGTTAAGGAACTCATCCTCCTGCTGGTGGGCGATGAGATCATTCGCCTCAGAGGCGGTGAAAACGTAAGTTTCTTCGTAGGGGATGGTGAGATGGAAGTGCGAGAGCAGCAGATCGATGTTTTTATTACGCTCGCCATCGACCCCATCACGAATAACGGGGCGAAAAATGGCGATGCGCCGCGTCATATGCGAAATAACATCAAGTACGCCAAGTGAAATAAGCGATTTGCCGCAGTGGGCTTCGGTGGTGCTGAGATAAAGTGAGTTAGCCATGATAATAATTAATAATGAATAATTAACAATGAATAATTAATTATTTGTGAACCAAAACCATGCGGATGCCCAGATGGGGCGGTCGGGCATTTCGGTTTGGCCGCGTTCGACGCGGGTTAGGGTGAAATGGGGTTGGAAAAGGGTGTAAACGGCCGTTTCTTCCACACCTCGCGGCCCATGCCCATCATTTGGGTCAATGTACAGCTTGGCGTACAGCAAATAAGTGCCGCCTTCGCGCAACAGCCGCACGATGCCATCCCGATAACGGGGGCGGGCTTCGGCGGGGAAACTGTGCATACAGCCAATGTCGAGAATCAGGTCGTAAGCGGGCGCGAGAAAGTCAAGGCGGGTGACATCGCCGACGTGAAAATGGGCGCGGTCGCTGACGTTAGCGGCAGCGGCACGGGCAATCGCCCCTTCGATTGCTTGCGGCACATAATCCACGCCATCCATCTGCCATCCCCTCTGCGCCAGATGGGTAGCAGAACGGCCGTAGCCACAGCCAAGATCAAGCCCGCGCCCAGCAGGCAGCGCGTGGGCGATGGCGATCAGTTCTGGCGGCGGTGTGGGTGCATCCCACGGCACGCGCCCTTGGGCGTACCGTTGGCGCATACGGTCATTGTTCATCGTTTCTCCTTGTTTCCATCATGGCGTAAGTGTAGCAGAGGATGGGGAGAAAACACCTTTACAGGGGGG
>CAYSDT010000198.1:0-5875 GCA_964429835.1 uncultured Ardenticatenaceae bacterium
GAAAACGGCCGTTATCGGCGGCACTTCCCCCACAGCCATCGCTACCCAGAGCGGATTAAGGGCGGGTTCTAATGCTTGGATGAGGACAGCTTCAACGGCCGTTAATGTCTTAATCGCAATCGTGTACAACAGGAACGGAAGGCCAAATTGTGCCACGCCCAATGCCAGCACAATGCTGATTTCACGCGGGTTGATTGGTTGGCTGGGTACAAAAAACAGGCCGACAACGGCCGCCATAATCATCCCCAACAGAAGCGTTTCCGTTGGCGAGCCGTCCTTTTGCTTTCGCAAGATGATGATGACAATGCTCAACAGCAAGCCGCTGAGCAAGCCAAAAAAGTTGCCCCATAACCCATCGCCCGATAATTGCCCCGAAAACATGAGGACGATACCGACGATAATTGCCGCCAATGTTGCCCAATCGATCTTTTTGGGCTTTTCTTTCAGCAGCCACGCGCTGAAAAACAGTACCCAGATGGGGGCGGTGTAATGCAGGAAGACGGCGTTGGCGGCGGTCGTCAGTTGGGTGGCGAGGACGTAGGAGGTGTTCATGATGGCAAACGCAATCGCGCCGCCGATTTGCAGACGGGAAAATGTGAATAACGGCCGTTTCAGATAAGCCCATATCAGCACCACCGCCACCGCGTTGCGCCCGCCATTGAGCGCAAGCGCATCCCAACTGGAGAGCTTGATCAACAGCCCGCCGATGCTCCACAGCAACACGGCGATGGTCATGTAGAGGAGGGCGCGTTTGCGTTCGTTCATTAAGGAGTTGCAAGTAGCAAGTTGCAAGCAGGCAAGTGACTTGCTACTTGCAACTTGCTACTTGCTCAATAAATGCTTTCATTTTGGCGGCATCTTTAATGCCGGGTGCGGATTCCACGCCAGAGGCGACATCTACGCCCCAGGGATTTACTTGGGAAACGGCCGTTTTTACATTTTCAGCCGTCAGCCCGCCAGCCAGCAGGATGGGGAAGCGGGTGGCGATGGATTTCGCCATTTCCCAATCGCCCACCGCGCCAGAGCCGCCGTATTCGCTGGGATGGTACGCATCAATCAAGAAAGCGGGGGGCGGGCGATGGGGCAGCGTGGCGATTTGACGCGCTGCTTCATCAGGGGATGACGGCCGTATCGCCCGAAAAGCCATCGCGCCCAATTCTGCCAGCATGGATGGTGGTTCGTCGCCGTGCAACTGCGCCAAATGCAAGCCACACTGGGCGACAATCGCCCGCACTTCCTCGATGGGGCTGTTGACGAACACGCCAACCCACGTCGCCCGTGCGCCCCGTGCTTCCAGTTCAGCAATCAGTTCCGCGCAGGCGGCGGGGGTGATGTATCGCTTGCTGCGCGGGTAGAAGTTGAAACCGAGCATGTCGGTGCCGAGATTAACGGCCGTTAATCCATCTTGTACATTTGTGATGCCGCAGATTTTTATTTTCATTATCAGTTTACAATATCCATTTCTTCAAACCTATTTTGGCAAACATCCTACAACACCCTATACTCCCCGAAACCTAATCAGCACCCTAATCTTACATACATTCACAAAAGAGGCACACCCATATGGATAATGCGATTGCGGGCGTAACGCCTTCAAATTTCAATACAAAACCAGTCTTTGAACAAGATGGCATACACATTGTCAACGGAGATTCTAGCAATCCTGATTTATTTAATGGCGAGTTTATCGACTTGGTTGTCACATCACCACCTTACAACGTCGGCATTGATTATGATTCCAATGATGACACGTTAAATTATCAAGATTATTTAGATTTTAACAGGCAATGGATACTAAATGCTTATAAATGGAGCCGTCCACATGCCCGTATGCTCCTTAATATTCCCTTAGATAAAAACAAAGGAGGGCATCGAAGTGTTGGCTCTGATCTAACAGCAGTAGCACAGATGGCCGGCTGGAAATACCACTCAACCATTGTTTGGAATGAAGGAAATATCTCTCGTCGCACAGCATGGGGATCATGGATGTCCGCTTCTGCTCCCTATGTTATCGCCCCTGTTGAATTGATCGTCATTTTATACAAAGAATCGTGGAAGAAGTTGCTCGGTAGCAAAGAATCGGATGTCTCTCGTGATGAATTTATGGCATGGACAAATGGTGTGTGGACATTCAATGGAGAAAGCAAGAAACGAATAGGCCATCCCGCTCCCTTCCCGCGACAATTACCCTATCGTTGCATTAAATTATTTAGCTACGTTGGCGATGTGGTTTTTGATCCATTTTTAGGCAGTGGAACAACCTTAATAGAAGCGTACAACAATCACCGTATCGGCGTTGGTGTCGAAATTGATAAAGGATATTGTGAATTAGCAGAAAAACGCATTATCAATAGCCGCAGTTTATTTGCCGCAGCGGAGAAAAAAAATGAGTAAGAAAATCACGCAAATGGGCTTAGTGATGGATTATTTTATTATGAACCCAAATCGCCCCATCGCCCATCCGGAGCTTGTAGATTGGGTCGTTCCAGAATACCTTATAAAAACAGGGAAGCCATTCCGCGATCCAGATCGAGCGGTCCGGACACTGGCACAACAAGGCAAGCTCAAGAAAATAGAAAAGGGCGTTTATGAGTACGACCCTGATTTTGTCATTAACCCTGTTTTAGCAGATTTTACGCCATCCCAAAGAGAGCAAATTTTTAATCGTGATGGCTATCGTTGTGTTATATGCGGTAAAGGGCGGGAGGATGGTGTTGAGATTCAGGCGGATCACATCAAACCTAAAGATTTGGGTGGTGAAGCGGTAATTGAGAATGGACAAACACTTTGCGCCTCTCACAATTTTCGCAAGAAGAATTTTGGTCAAACCGAAAATGGAAAAAAGATGTTTATTCGTCTATACGAACGGGCACAATCTGTTGGGGATGATAAGATAGAAGAGTTCTGCCGCCATGTTCTTGAGGTGTATGAGGAACATGACATCAATGGTCATATCGAGTGGGAAAGATAGTTATTGTGCGCTCTAAAAATTGCAACTATCAGCAAAGCACTGCCCACAAGCAGTGCTTTTTTGCTTTTTAACAGGGGAAAGGCAAAGTCAAGGTTCAATGGCATTGGGTATGGCTGATCTATCATTGATGACAGATAGGTTTCAGCGGCCGTTTTGTAATAGGGAGAAACGGCCGTTTCTTCCTGATGGTGCAGAAAATGCGTCAAATACGCTAAATTTTCGTTGCTTTCTTTCAGGATATTAAAATTGATGTCTCTTTTAATGTCGCTATATTTCATCGCACTCATTGCTTTATTGCCGTTAATCCATCTTGTACATTTGTAATGCCGCAGGTTTTTATTTTCATGCTAAAAAATAAAAGTCAGACTTCTTACAGAAATCTGACTTTTCGTGCGCTAACAACCGATACATTCTATTTACATTCGCCATACATTTCAGTGATAAGTTTGCGTAAAACAGAACCATCGCTTGATGACAAACCATCCAATCTCTTGATCAACCGTTGCTTTGAAATCGTACGAATTTGATCAACGGCAATCTCAGCTTGACGGCCGTTACTATTGATTTGAATACGACCACGCCATCGGGGATGAAGCTTTGTCGTCAACGGACAAACCACGACCGTTTCAAGGAACTTGTTCATTGTATTATCGCTAACGACAACAACGGGGCGGGTCTTTCTGATTTCAGAGCCAACAGTAGGATCAAGATTCGCTAAATGAATTGAGTATCTTTGGATATTCATAGATGTGTGTCTTGAGCAATATCCATCTCCTGCCAATCATGCCACTCCTTGTGTTCTACAGCGGCCATCTCTTTATAGGTATCTTCCCAACTAAGCTTCTCCTCTTTGGCCGCATGTATCAAAACGCCATCCTGCGTTTCTTCTAACAGCACGACGGTTCCAAATCTATACCTTGATATAATTCTCTGCGGCAACCGAACACCATGAGCATTACCAATTTTCACTACCTCTGCTTCTAACATTATTCACCGTCCTTTTTAGATGCACCATACGCAATCCAAATTATACACCAAAGCAAAAAAACAAAGCCGCCCAATCTCTAATCGGCTACACGCCAACCAATTGCGGGAATGTTGATTTTTATCTTCATAAATAAAGAAGCCAGACGTTTATATAAACGTCTGGCTTTTTCGTCATAGTTTTTACAGGTGAATACGGCCGTTTCTACACCACAATCTACGCAAACGCTTTACGTCCGCCATAATAGCTGGCAAGCAATTCACGAACAGTTGGAAGAAGCTCGAACGGTATTTCGATCAAGGTTTTTTCCTCTTTCTTAAACATAGCCGCATCTTCCATAGCCGCATCCGCATCTGTTTGCGTTTCATAATGGGTCAGCACACGTTGCATTCGTTGTTCATCCCATCCTGTGGGAAGTTTGTTCTTACTCATCTCATTTTCTCCCACGCTTACACCGTCTCCCTTGATTATACACCAAAGCGAAGAAATCAAAGTCTCGCAATCTCTACTCTCCTAATTTTTAACCAACTCCCGCACTTTTGCCGCCGTATCATCCGCCACAACCAGCGATTCACCAACAAGCATCGCGTCCACGTTGGCGGCGCGTAGGCGGGCAACGTCGGTGGGTGTGTGGATGCCGCTTTCGGCGATGAGGGTGATTGTTGTGGGGATAAACGGCCGTAAACCAATCGTCGTCCCCAAATCGACTGAAAAATCATGCAAATTGCGATTATTCACCCCGATCAACACAGGGTCGCACCCCATCGCCCGTTCCAGTTCGGCGGCGGTATGCACTTCGATGAGCGGCGTTAAGGCCAATTCCAACGCCAACCCGTGCAAGTCACGCAACAGATCATCTTCCAACGAGGCGGCAATCAGCAGCGCGGCTGATGCACCCGCCGCCCGCGCTTCGTAAAGCTGATACGGGTCACGGATGAAATCTTTTCGCAACAGCGGCAACGTGGGCAAAATAGCGTGGATGTCGCGCAGGAATTGCAAATCGCCTTGAAAATATCGCTTGTCAGTTAGGACGGAAACGGCCGTTGCGCCATTTTCTGCATACGTCCGCGCCAACGCCCGATGGTCAAAATTCGGCCGTAACAATCCCCGCGACGGGGATGCCCGCTTCACTTCGGCAATAAGCGCGGGCTTCCGTTTTGCGCCGCGCAACGCTTCCACAAAGCTCACGGGTGATGGGGTGTTTTCGGCCGTGCGTCGCACATCAGCCAAAGGCGTTTGCTGTTTGGCGGCGGCGATTTCTTCTAGTTTGTATTCAAATATCTCGTCTAAAATGCTCATAGGGTAAGAAAATTGTCAATTGTTAATTGTCAATGATCAATTGTTAACGGGGGTAAGTGATGCGGTTATTGTTTGTTGTTCACGGATGCTTATTCAGAGATAGGTCACTGATACCCGTGATCCTCATTGACAATTGACAATTAACAATTGATCATTGACCATTATTTCAGGGTTGCGCGTAACGGCCGTTTACGCCAAAACCAATCCATCCATTGCCAATACGCCACCCCTTTTTGCTTGCGATACGTCCAAATCGGGGCGGTCAATTTATGCTTATCCCACCATCGCCGCTTCACTAATTTGATTGTGCCTGACCAAAGGATGGCGTTATCTTCACCTAAAATCGTCAATTCATGCCCATCTTCAAGGAAAATCAACGCTTCCCGTTGTGCGCCAGGCGGCAAGTCGTTATCAGCAAGAAAGGCGTAGATGATACGCCCTTCCATGCCTTGCTCGTAATATGCTTCTAAACGGCCGTTATTCATAAAAATTGTCAATTGTCAATGATCAATTGTCAACGGGGGTAAGTAATGCGGTTATTGTTTGTTGATCACGGATGCTTATTCAGCGATAGGTCACTGATACCCGTGATCCTCATTGACAATTGACAATTGACAATT
>CAYSDT010000199.1:0-3002 GCA_964429835.1 uncultured Ardenticatenaceae bacterium
CAGCGCGTAGCCGCCATTGTCATCTGTTAAGGTTTCAAAAATACCGGGTTCGGCCGTGTAGCCGCCCGCGCCATCAGGCGTGAAATATCCTTTGTGACCATCTGCATACCGAATTTCAACTACACCATTGGCGTAAGTTTTGGCATACATATCATAAATAGTTGACCACCCTAATCCAAACATCCCCTCCTCTTCAAGCTGGGCGTTATAGTAGCGGACAAAATCAACATTCAGGCCGCGCCCTGGCACAATAAAATCACGGAACCATTGGAACTGGTTGCCCGTGACGGGGTTAATGCCTTGCGCCGCATAGGTGGAGAAACTGTTAAGGCCAAAGGTACGATTGTGACGAGTCGGCACATCACTACCGCAATCCCAATCATATGTTACCGTAATCGTATATGGATAAGATGCACCAAGCTGCGCAGCAAGAGGGCCAGACAAACTGATGCCTGCTGGACTGGAAACGGTTCTCCCGAACTCGTCTTTCCCGCCATTATGACCATCGAACCAAGCCGCTTCTGCTTGCGGTACACCTGTTGGCAAATCTGTTCCCCAACGGCGTGGCTGCATGGGATCGGTGTTACTGCGCCAATAATTGTCGTTCAGGTTCTCAATAATGTCGGTAATAATGAGCGTGTTGCTAATTGCACCGTTGTAATCTACATTGACGGTGTATGGTGGGTTTTCATACCCAGTCACTGTATTTGGAGGAGTTCCTCTATTCGCATACTTCAACTCTTTGTCTGGTAAATCAACGGAATAATTGGTGTATGTAGATACAGTACCCCAAACCGTTGCCGTATAGCATTGATTTGTGCTGGTGGTGGCTGTGGATGTGCGGATATTAGAAGCAGCACCAGTTGAGCGCATAACGGCCGTTTGCCGACGCATTTCCTGAAATTCATTTTCTGTCCACGCAACCAAGTCACTGTAACTTTCCGTACTCAAATCAGATTGTAACTGATCGGATGTGTTGTTGAGGATAGATTGAAGACGGCCGTTATAATCCATATCCACAATAGCCTCCCGCTTCTCTTCAAGCGTCAAACTATTATCAGCAATGATGGGAGCCGCTTCCGCGTCCAATACGGCAATGGCTGCCCGCTCTGTATCCATCGCTTGATCAACAACGGCCGTTTCTGCAGATGTAAAATTGATTTCTTGAACAAGAACGGCCGTTTCTGGCAACAATACATCAAAAACAGGCTTACTTCCCATAACAGGTTGCGCTGGCGTGCTTATCATTGGCAAATAGATGATGCTATTGGATGCTTGCGGCGATCTGTCTTGCGGGGGGAATAGTGGGGGAAGTGGATAATCGTCCGCTTGATACGGCGGTGGTTTTAATTCAAGCGTATCAGCCAAGATACCCCATACTTCAGGGGGTGTTTGTTGCGAGATATGATGAAATTGATCTGCCAAAGAACCATTTCTTAATTGTGGTGCAGCATTTGCCAAATCATTATTTCTTGAAGAAACGGCATAACTTGGATCATTTGCCCAAGTTGGCAGATGCCCTTCCCATGTTGGCGCAGTTGATGGTAATGGCTCTGCCATAATCAACCCAGCACCAGATTGAACTAAAATCAAAACAGCAACGGCAATAGAAATAATTCTGTGAAAAGTTATGTAGGTACGACGAGACATAAGACCCTCCTTAACAGTGGTCAATAAAAAAAGAATGAATGACAAATTGAATACTACGCATTATCAATTACACGGCCGTTAATCAAACTGGTTTTCTGATCAACGACACAGGCTTACCGGAAAATAAGTTGGAACGATTAACTCAATATAGAAAAAGCGACGGGAGAGTGCGGTTACAGCTCGCTCCCTAGTGACGATCACTTCTATCCACTAGAGTAAAAATGTATGCAAGCATACACTGCTTAATAATAACGGAATCTTCACAAAGAAGGATATAGTACGCTGGTGCTATTTTGTGAAATTTATAACAAAGACGACGAACGCGAATTTGGTTAAAACCAAAAAACGGCCGTTTCCCCCACCCCACATCCTGCGATACAATCGCAACCATGAAAATGACCTGCGACACAGGGCGCGTCAAGCCGCCCTTCCATGAAACCATCGCCCGATTAACGGCCGTTTCCCTAACCTTCATCACCGCCCTCGCCATCACCCGCGCCCTGTACGAAGGCGCGTTCCCCCACCTGCCCTTTCTGGCCGACCCATTCCCCATTCTGCTATTTTCAGGCGTAACCGCCATCGCCAGCGCATTTTTGTGGAAGCGATTGGCGCAAGAAGCGCAATCGGCATGGATGGCAACGGCCGTTTTTATCCCCCTTTTACTCAATATAATTTATCTGTCAGAAACGGCCGTTTCTCCCCAACGCGGCAATTTTCTTCTCTTCACCAGCATCTGGTTCACCGCTTTACTTGCCGCCCATTTGGTGCAACCCAATTCACCACGATGGCGCGACGTGCTTTTCTTAGCCGTCTACATCATCCCCATCTACCTGTTCACGATGGGGCGCACCGTCGGGCAGGCAGACAGCTTTGAATTTCAAGTCGTCATCCCCCAACTGGAAATTGCCCACCCGACGGGATACCCGCTTTACATTTTACTGACCAAACTGTTCACGCTTATCCCCATCGGCGGGATGGCGTGGCGGGTGAATATGATAACGGCCGTTTATGCCATCGCCGCCCTGTATTTGTTATACGAATTTATTCGCCAGTTGACGGGAACGCCGATTGTGGGGGTAATAACGGCCGTTATTTTCGCCCTCACCCCCACCTTTTGGAGCCAAGCCATCGTCGCTGAAGTGTACAGCCTCAACAGCCTCCTCATCATCACCGCGCTGGTTTTAATGCAGCGGATCGGTGGCTGGCAGAGCCAACAATTAACGGTAAAAAACGATATACCTCCACTGAAAGGTGGTATATCACCAGTGAAAGATGGTATATCACCAGTGAAAGATGGTATATCACCAGTGAAAGATGATATATCACCAGTGAAAGATGGTATATCACCAGTG
>CAYSDT010000199.1:3102-5866 GCA_964429835.1 uncultured Ardenticatenaceae bacterium
TATATCACCAGTGAAAGATGGTATATCACCAGTGAAAGATGGTATATCACCAGTGAAAGATGGTATATCACCAGTAAAAGATGAAAGTTTTCTGAAAATAGATGGAAAATCAATCATTAACGGCCGTTTTCTTCCCCTTCTCCTTGCTTTTGTACTGGGACTGGGATTAACCAACCACCTCACCAGCGTCATTCTCATCCCCCCCGCCCTGTTGACCCTCTTCTTTGCCCGCAAGCAGTACCGATTCCGCCTGTTTGACCTGCTTCTGCTGCTCGCCGCCTTCCTGCTCCCCCTCACCCTCTACGCTTACCTGCCCATCCGCTGGCAAGCGTTGCACGGCGAGCCGATGGGCGCGGCACGATTCGTCGATTGGGTCGTGGCGGGACGTTTTCGCGGCGCATTACAACTGAGCGCGTGGCTGCACGACACCGCCCGCTACACCGTCGTTCAACGGCTTTTTTCGGCTGAATACTCATTCTTTTATCTGGTCATCGGCCGGATTGGCTTCGCCGTTTTGGCCGTCAAACAGTGGCGTGCCGCCCTCGCTCTCGCCCTGATTTTGGCGGGCTACACTTTCTACGCCCTCAACTATTACGTCCCTGATTTGGCCGTTTTCCTCATCCCCGCCCACCTCGTCGTCGCCATCGGCATCGGCATAGCGATGGCCGCCCTGCTCGCCCGCCCGCCCGCCGCGCTCACGCTGGCGCTGTTCGTCCTGCTCCTGTTGCCGCTGATGGCGCGGGCTGGCTTGGCGACGTGGCCGCAGGTTGACCACTCCCACGACGACGGTCTTACCCGCTGGGGCGAGGCGGTCTTAGCCTTGCCGCTATCCAAAAACGGCGCAATCCTAGCCGACAGCGAAAAAATCGCCCCGCTCTACTACCTGCAACGCGCCGAAGGCATCCGCCCCGACTTAGACATCATGGTTTTGCCCGACGAAGCGGCGTACCGCGCTGAATTAGATGCTCGTTTAGCAGCAAACCAGCCCGTCTATCTCGCTCGTTATCTGCCAAACTTACAAGCAATTTATTATTTAAGGGCGATGGGGCCATTAACGGCCGTTTCCACCCGCCCTCTCACCGCTCTGCCCGCCGATGCAACCCCCACTTCCCAAACTTATCGTGACCTCCACCTTGTTGGCTACACGATAAATCCCGAATCACCCATTGCTGCCGGCAAAACCGACATCACCCTCTACTGGCAAGCCGCCGCCCCCACCGATGAACCATTGCACGTCTACATCCGTTGGCAGGACGGCAATCCCATCAACCCCGCCGGTGTCCATCCCGTCAACAACAATTACCCGACCAACGCTTGGCGCAACGGCGAAATCGTCCCCGATTTTCACCTGTTGCCCCGCCCCATCAGCCCCATCGCCCAAGAAGCAACCCTGCAAGTGGCCGTCGCCCCCCCCTTCACCGCCGCCACCAATTTAGAATGGCAAACGGTGACAACCGTTCCCATCACCCCCACAACCGACGCGCCTGTTGCCCAGCAGCACCGCATTTTACTCGACGAAACGGCCGTTTCTGGCAGCACCTCCCCCGATCAAATTCGCCCCAGCGAAAACATCCCCTTGCTCTTGCGCGGCTATGGCGATCCAAACGTATCCATCACCTTTGCAGGGCGTGAAAACAACGCGGCGCATAGGCGATGGAATGCGGGAGAGCCGTTTGTGACGGCTGTGGAATTGCGGACGGATGATGTGGAAAACGGCCGTTATCCCATCATTCTTGCGGCCGAAAACGCAACCTGCGGCTGGATGCGTACCAATATGACAAGTTGCACCATCGGCGAAGTCGAAATCAGCGGCGTGCGTCTGCCCGCCAACGCCACCAACTACGACGACAAAATCGCCCTTTTAGATGTTGATTTACCTGACACATTACCGCCAGCAGGCGGCCAACTGCCGCTGACCTTGCACTGGCAAGCGTTATCATCGCTTGAAGAAGATTACACCGTCTTTATTCAGCTTTTAGATGAAAATGATGCGCTTATGGGGCAAATTGATGCGTGGCCGTTGCAAGGAACGTATCCAACCAGCCAATGGCAAGTCGGCGAAATCGTCGATGATCCGTATGTGATGCAATTAAATGAGGAATTGGGCGACGGCGAATACCGTCTGTTGATAGGGTTCTATTTACTGGCTGATTTACGCCGCTTGCCCGTTCTGGACGCAAACGGTGCGGCTGTGGATGATAAATTTACGGTTTTAATTAAAAATAAGTGATGGGACACTGATTGCGCTGATTACACTGATTGGCTTCGCTTATTTTTTTATCTGTGTTCATCTGTGAAATCAGTGTACATTACCAATTCGCTACTCGTCTGCTGAGGTTTGCAGATATTTGATGAGGGCGTAGACGGCTTGGCGTTTAACGGCCGTTTCTTCCTTCTCCATCTCTTGCCCATTAGCCACTTTACTGGCCGAACGCAACGACTGCCACTGCTCAGTCGTCGCCTCGCGCAAATTAGGGCCAAGCCAATCAATCGGGTTGCCATTTTCATCCAGCAAAATATGCACGGACAGCAAAAAAGATTGGTCAGTCGGCGCATCTTGCTGACTCACATCGCGGGCTGTGTCTTCTAGATATTTACCAAGTTCTTGCCATGTATTCATGAACAATCTCCCTTACATACTTCAAGGATAGGCCAATGCCAACGGTGGCATCACCTTTTTTCGCCCCTCTGTTATTGCACTACAACGAAGAGGCTTAATTGTCGCATGAATGACACTGTTTATCAAGCGAGTGGGCGAGTGGCA
>CAYSDT010000200.1:0-5865 GCA_964429835.1 uncultured Ardenticatenaceae bacterium
TGATGATAATGTTGATCGTAAGCATCATCGCCATTGTCGGCTTGCGGGGGGTGACAGATGAAGATTAAACCCATCTCGTTCCACGCTCTGCGTGGAATGACAATCTGGACGCTCTGCGTCCCTGCACACGGCAAGGGGGTGACGGATGAAGATTAAGCTCAAAAGTATCGCTCATCATATCGCCGCCATCAGTGTGACCCTACTCTTTTTACTACCCCTCCTGTGGATGGTCGTGATGTCATTGCGCGACCCTGCATTGCCACCACCGCGCACAATCGAATGGTGGCCGAGTGATCCGCATTGGAGCAACTACGCTGACGTTTTCGATATGCTGCCGATGGCGAGATACATCGTCAACTCTATTTTGGTAATCATCGTAGCCCTGCCTGTAACAGTCATAACTGCATCGTGGGCGGGGTTTGGGATGAGCCAGTTGCCGACGAAGCCGCGCCGTTTTCTGTTTTTATTGAGTGCAGTAATGTTGATGATTCCAGGAACGGCCGTTTGGATTTTTCGTTTTCAGATATTGCAGATGCTCGGCTTGATTGACAGCCTGTGGGCACTCATCATTCCCGCCTTTGCCGCCAGCAGCCCGCTTTTCGTTCTTCTATATTATTGGAGCTATCGGCAAATCCCCGTCAACATTTTTGAATCAGCGCGGCTGGATGGCAGCAACGCCTTCACACTGTGGCGACGAATGGCGCAACCGTTAGCCCGCCCAACAACGGTCGGCGTGACCATTCTTGCTTTCGTGCTGTACTGGAATGATTTTGTCACCCCTGTGCTGTACATTTACGACACCGATTTATACACACTGCCCATCGGCTTGCAAATTCTCAAGCAATTTGAGTCCGATTCGTGGCCGTATTTGATGGCTGGCTCAGTCATCACCATCGTTCCCATCATTTTGCTGTTTATTTTGTTACAACGCAGTTTTTTGAACAATTTATCATTGTCTAATCTCTTTGATCGTAATTAACATGACAACAACGGATTATGGAAATGAACGGATTAAAATATCCATTCATTTCTATAATCCGTTGTTGTCACCAGTACCATGCTAAAAAAACTACTCCCCCTCTTGCTACTTCTCCTTGCCGCCTGTTCACCACGCGATGAGTACGATTTATCGTTCATGGTTTTTGGCGACCCAGCCGAATTAGCCGCCTATGAAACGCTGGTTGACGCATTTCATGCTGAACATCCCGACATTCGCGTGCAACTGCGCCATATTCCGGGACAAGGGGATTATCGCCGCCGCTTGGCGACCGACTTTTCAGGCGGCGCACCGCCCGATGTGATGCTGCTCAACTATCGCCGCTTTGCCCTTTTTGCAGATCAGGGCGGATTAGAGCCGCTGGGCGACTATCTCGACGACAGCCCCATCATTGCCGAAAGTGATTTTTTTGAACCTGCCATCGACTCCTTTTACTTTGACGAGCAGTTGTGGTGCGTGCCGCAGAACATTTCCAGCCTCGTCGTCTACTATAATAAGGAGTTGTTTGACGCGGCGGGCTTACCGTACCCGACCGACGACTGGACGCGGGAAGAGTTCGTATCCATCGCCCATGCGTTGACGATTGATGAAGATGGTGACGGCGTGCCAGAGCAGCACGGCGCGGGCATTGCGCCGAATATCTTTCGGCTTGCGCCCTTTATTTGGCAAAATGGGGGGCAGTTGGTGGACGACGAAACCCATCCCACCCGCTTGATGCTGGACAGCCCCGAAGCGTTGGCAGCGTTGGGCTGGTTGGTTGATTTACAGGTAAAAGAGAGGGTTGTGCCAGACGCAACGGCCGAAGCGGTGGAATCAAGCGAGGGGCGTTTTCTAAACGGCCGTTTAGCCCTCTATTTCAACAGTCGGCGCGGCGTACCCACTTATCGCGCCACCGCCCCGTTTGCGTGGGATGTGTTGCCGTTGCCTACAAGCGGCCAGCCATCTGGCATTTTGCACAGCGATGGGTACTGCATGGCGGCCAACACCGAGAACAAATCGGCGGCGTGGACGTTCATTGAGTTTGCCAATTCGGTGCAGGGGCAGCAGATTGTGGCCGCATCGGGGCGGACGGTTCCCTCATTAACGGCCGTTGCCAATTCTGATCATTTTCTCGACCCCGCCAAGCCGCCAGCCAACAGCCGCGTCTACATCGACACCGTGCCGCAGCTTGGGCGTGTGCCTGTGATGAAAACATGGGCTATCATCGAAGAGACTGCCAGCAACGAGATTGAAAATGCGTTTTACGGCCGTGTCAGCGTGGAAGAAGCCGTACAAAAGGCAATTGAGCAGACTACGCCTTATTTTGACACCGATTAAAATCGGTGTCTGGCACAGGAAACGCGCTGAAAGCGCGTTCAAAACAGCCCGCTTTCAGCGGGCTTCATATATCAGGCATCGGTTTTTAACCGATGATATACGGTGACAAATATGTCTACAGAACCTGTATCTCAAGAAGAAGTTATATCTCTATCAGACCCAATCTCCGCTTTACACGGGATGCTTGCTGATGGCCCATCTCTTACAGCAGACCTCTTGACTGAACGTAAAAGAGAACTAGAGAAAGAAGAGTTACGAATTTCAGCTATTCACATAAACGAAGATCAAGATATTCTTGAAAACCTGCGTTCATTTGCAAGACCAGCCTCCTAACAAATGGAAGACGAAACAACGCGCAAAATCCCGCTCATAGTCGCCATCATCAGCGTTGCGGCGTTGTTTGGGTTGGCTGCGTTTGCGCTCTTTTTACTGGCTATGGGCGATGGGGCAGAAATCGCCCAGCAAGCCCCGCTACCCACCGTTGCTTCTGCCGCCGTTGTTCCCACTGTTGATTTGCAAGCAACGGCCGTTTTGACAGAAACGGCCGTTTCCCCCCAACCCACATCCCCTCCCACAACAATCACCGCCACCCACACCGTACAATCTGGCGAAACCCTGTACGGCATCGCCCTGCTTTACGGGATGGAACCAGACGACCTCATCACCCTTAACCACATCGCCAACCCTGACGCACTTGATGTTGGGCAGATATTACAAGTAAGCAACTTGCCAGTTGCCAACACAGGGGCGATGGAACCAGCAGACACAATCATTCCCGAAGCACCGACTAGCATTAACGGCATACCCATCGCCCAATTGGTGAGCATGGATGCCGCCGCGTTGCAAACCGCCCGCACCATTTTCGCACGCGGGCAAGCGATGGGACGCAATCCGAACGCCTTTTCCAAAGCAGGCGACAGCACCATTGAAATCCCCCATTTCCTCGCTCGGTTCGATGAGGATGGGTACAACTTGGCCGAATTCGCCTATCTGCAACCGACCATTGAGCAATATCAAGGCTCTTTTGCCCGCGACAGCGCGGCAGTAAAAATCGGGATGCACTCGTGGACGATGCTCGACCCCGCGTGGGCGGATAAAAGCGTCTGTTTACCCAATGAAACGGCCGTTTCCTGTGAAATCCGTCTGCACAATCCCAGCATCATGCTGGTACGGCTGGGCGCGAACGACAACGCCGGCGCGGCCTATTTTGACGAACAAATGCGACTGATAGTCGATGCCATCATCGCCGAAGGGATAATTCCCGTCGTCGGCACAAAATCAGATCGCGCCGAAGGCAGCGACATCAACAACGGCATCATCCGCCAAATTGCGGCCGATTATCATCTGCCCATCTGGGATTTTGACCGATTAGCAGACACCTTGCCCGCTCGTGGGCTAGACGTTGATCACGCCCACATGACCACCTTTTACGCCCACGATTACACCGATCCCACCGCCTTCACACGCGGCCATTCCATGCACAATCTCACCGCCCTTCTCGTGCTGGATGCAATCCGGCGGGAAGTGGCGAATGGCGAGTAGCAAGTGGCGAGTCATAGACTTGCATACTCGCAACTCGCACACTCGCCACATTTCACATACAATTTGCGCCTAATGAAAAGGAGCGCAGACGCACAACGACACTTAACAATCACCTTTTCCATCCTATTTATATTGATGGCAGGATGTACGCCGACAGGGACGGGAGAAACGGCCGTTTTGCCCACAGGCGCAGCCACCGCCGCCGTTACCGACAACAATTTCCTTTTATTACCCGCCACCCAAGAGCATGTCCGCCCCCTCTTGCCGCCCCCCAGCCCCATCCCCCTCCCGCCACTGCTCACCCCCGAACCGACCAGAATCATCCACACCGTACAAGCGGGCGAAACGCTCTACCGCATCGCCATCAACTACAACATCCCCCTTGACGCGCTGATCGAACTGAACAACATCAGCAACCCCACCCTGTTGCTCATCGGTGACAAGCTCACCATCCCTGCGGGGGCGATGGGTTTAGGCGATGACGGGGTTGTGCTAAATCCCACCACAACCCCCTTCCCTGCCGCCCTCATCCCCCAATCTTCCACCATCATCAACGGGCTTGCCCTTGACGAAATCATCATCATGTCGCCCGAAGTTGAGGCCAACATCCGCGATATTTACGCTTACGGTCAATCCATCGGCCATAACCCGCACGCCTTTTCCAAAGTGGGCGACAGCACCATCATGAATCCAGGCCTGCTGATCCAATTTGAAAACGGCCCCTATGATTTAGGTGATTACGCCCACCTGCAACCAACCATCGACTTTTTTGACGGCTCATTTGACCGTTACGGCGCGGCCACCCGCGTCGGCCTGCACGCTTGGACAGTGCTTGACCCCGCATGGGCTGACAAAACATGGTGCATGTCGGATGAAAACATGCTCGCTTGCGAACTGCATCTGCATAACCCCAGCTACCTGTTCATCCGTTTAGGTACAAACGACAAAGGGTTGCCAGACACATTTAACCGCCATGTGCGCGAAATCGTCTCCTACGCGATCCAAAATGGGGTCGTTCCCATCCTCAGCAGCAAAGCGGATCGCTTTGAAGGGGAAGAGGACACCAATAACGAGATATTGCGCCAAATTGCGGCCGATTACAAAATCCCGCTATGGGAGTACGACCACGTCGCGGCCACATTGCCAGAACGCGGCCTATTCAGCGATGGCATCCACATCGCCACCGCTGGCGCGACATACGATTACACCGACCCGCAAGCGTTGCAGGTCGGCCAATCGACACATGATTTAACCGCCCTCGTCGCCCTGGATGCAGTCTGGCGCGTGGTGACGGAGTAGGTATGCTAATTGGAGTCAAGGCTTTAGCCGGTTTCCACCTGCTCACAACCGGCTGAAGCCTCGACTCCAATCAAAAATGATTATTACAAATGATGAGGTGTTTTTATGAAAAAATTAGTTGCTATTCTTTTACTTTTGTTATTGTTAGCCGCTTGCGGCGGGGGCGATGGGGATCATGGCGAAACGGCCGTTTACACCGTTGAAAATTACATGCAAGCCAAAGTCGCCACCGACGCAGATACAATCCGCGCTTTGCTTTGTTCCGAAATGGAAGCCAACGCCGAGCGTGAAACGCTCACCTTTCAAGGCGTAGACAATCCGCGCATTGAAGAGATGGTTTGTACTTTTGATGGTGAAGAGACGGTCAGTTGCACGGGCAAAATCGTTGCCACCTACGGCACGGAAGATAACGAGTTCCCATTCACCAATTACCGCGTCGTGCAGGAAGATGGCGAATGGAAATGGTGCGGGGAGACGTATTAAGCCAAGCTATACCAGACACACGATTTTCGTTTCACAACCACTTGGCAATATCTTCCCAAAGTTCTGGCGTTTCCAGAATATCTGCAAATTGCATAACCCAATCTTGAATACGCGCCCGATCCAAATTGGAATGACTTTGGATGATCCCTTGAATATCCAACAAATCTTTTGGACGATGAGCGACTGCCTTCATAATAATCAAATCTTCTGGAGTTGGCAGGTGAATT